>CAINDZ010000066.1 GCA_903847545.1 uncultured bacterium
CGGCGGCCGGCGCCAGCGGGGCCGCCGCCGGCCGCGGCGCGGCCAGCACGGGCTCGAAGGGGTCGGTCACGGCCAGGGCGGGCTGGCTCGCCACCGACGGCGCCGCCTCGACGAGCGCCGCCTCCGGCGCGCGCGCGGTCCCGTCCAGGACGAACACGCCGCGACAGGCCGGGCAGCGGACACGGATCTGGCGGTGCGGCACGCGCTCGGGATCCAGGCGATAGCGCGCGTGGCAATCGGTGCACGTGGTGATCATCAACCCGCTCCTTGAGGATGGCTGGAAACCGGACTCCGGGCCCGTCAGGTTTCGGCCGCCGCCGGCGGGAGTTTAGGAATTTCGGGAAGCGGGGCTCAGGGCCGGTACGCCAGGTCGACCACCAGGCGGCCGACCTGCGCCAGGGTGGCGGCGGAGCAGTGCTCGGGCCGGTCCGCGGTCGTGTGCCAGTGCGGGTCGTCGAAGTCGATGAGGTCGACCGCCGGAATGCCCGCCTGCAGGAACGGCACATGGTCGTCGTAGACCTGGCGTCCGTGAACTGGCTCGAACACGTCCAGTCCCAGCGCGGCCGCCCGCTCGAACACCGCGGCCGTCCACTCGGGCGCCAGCGCCAGGGAATAGCCCTCCTGCGGGATGCGCGCCCCCGCCTTGCCCACCATGTCGAGCAGCACGAGGCCCCGGCAGGCGGTCCCGTCGAGGGGGCTGCCGAATGCGCCCAGCCCCTCGGCCAGGTGCCGGCTGCCGCGGCAGAAGCCCATCGCGTCGTGCGGCTGGCCCGAATCCTCGGCGTCCAGGAAGAGCAGGTCGATGCCCTGCGGGGGCGGCGCCGCGGCAAGGAGTTCGACCAGGTGCAGCAGCACGGCCGTGCCGCTGCCGCCGTCATTCGCGCCCAGCACGGGCTCCCGCCGGCGCGCGACGACCGGGTCCTGGTCGGCCCACGGTCGCGTGTCGAAATGCGCCGCCAGCCACAGCCGACGTCCGCCGTCGGGGCCGGCCGAGACGATGACGTTGCACGCCTCGACCGGCGCCCCCTTCGGGCCGAGCGGCACGGTGAACTTCTGCTCGACGACGCGCAGGCCCGCGCGCCGCGCCGTCGCCACCACCATCTCGCGCACCTTGCGGTTGCCTTCCGAGCCCGGCGTCCGCGGCCCCAGCTCGCACTGGCTGCGGATCAACGCGAGCGCGCGATCGCCGGAAAAAGCGGGCGATGCGGGCGGCGCCGCGCACGCCGCAGCGACACCGAACAGCGCCAGCAGCGCCGTCGCGAGCAACGACAACCCGCAGCGCGGGCGCGGTCCGGGATCAGAAGACAAAGGTCGCCTCCACGCCGAGGCCGAGCGTCGTGCTGTGCTGGCCGGTGGCGATGTTGTTGCTTCGGGCGAACTTGAAACGGATCGCGCCGTTGAGGTTCTTCGAGATCTGGTACGTGAACCGCGGGTCGAGGCTCAGCCTCTTCTGCCCCGTCGGCGCGGTGTCGGCGAACCCCGGGTTGACGCGATCGGTGCGGTCGCTCTGGTACGCGACGTCGACGTCCATCGTCACGTTCTGGCTCGCGCCGGGCTTGTAGAGGCCCATCTTCGCCAGGAACTGCTCGGCGCGGAACTGGTGCCGGACCTGCAGGCCGTAGCGCGACTGGCTGGTCTTCGTCGTCACGCCGTTGCCGCGCACGTCATCCCACTTCAAGTTGGCGTTGAGCGTCGCCGAAAGGCCGCTCGGGAACGTGAACGACCAGCGAGGCTGGACGTTGGTCGAGATCGTCGGGCTGAAGACCGTCGCCGAGTAGTTGTTCACCGTCAGGCCGCGCTTGTAGCTCACGTTGAGGCTCGACGAGCGGAACCAGCCCTCGCCGTCCTTGCCGCCGCCTCCCAGCAGGCCCCACTTCTCGATGCCGGACAGCGACACCTGGACATCCGGCCACTCCTCGCGAAGGCTCCGCGACTCGGACCCCACCTGCTCGCGCAGCGTGTTGTTCCGCGCGTACTTCAGGTCCAGCGAGAGCTGGCGCGTCACCTTCGTGTTCGTGGCCAGCGTCACCGATTCCTGCTCGTCGAAGCCGTGCGCCGCGAACCGCGCGGCGTCGACGTCCAGCCCCGAGGTGAACCCCGCCTCGTACCAGAACGAGGCCGTGTCCAGCAGACGCACGTAGTTGCTGTTGCGCCGCCGCGTCAGCGTCACCTTGACGGGCGACGTGTTGCGCAGCACGGACACGACCGGCTCGACCAGCGACCGGGGCCCGAATCCCGGCCCCTTGGCCGGCGCGGCCTCGCCCGACGGGGTCCCCGTGCCCACCGGCGGCGTGGTCGGCGTCCCGTGCGCGCGCTGTTCCTCCTGCTCCTGCGCCATCCGGTCCTCGGCCGCGGCGATCAGGCGCTCCTCCTCGCGCCGCTGCCGCTCCTCGGGCGTCAGCAACTGCTCGTCCTCCGGGGTCTCCTTGCCGGCGCCGCCCTTGCCGCCGGTGGAGCCCGTGCCACCGTCGCCGCCGGCGCCGCCGGGAACAGGCTGAACAGCCGGTCCGGCGCCGGGCGGCCGCCGCGCCTCGCGATCCTCCAGCCGCCGCTGCTGGGCCAGCATCTGGTCGCGCTGCTGCCCCGTCCATTTCCGCTCGGGCAACACCGACTTGACGACGTCGCCGACCGGCACCTGGAACCGCAGGTCCCAGCTGCCCGAGTTGGACACGCTGCGGACGTTCTCGGGGTCGCCGGGCTGCCGCGTGGCCGGGTCGTGGATGTCCTGGAAGCCGCCGGTGAACTGCAGCGACGGGTTGATGCGGTCGATGGCGCGCAGCGTCAAGCGCGCCGGCGCGAACAGCGCGCCCGCCGGGAGCTTCACGCCCTTCGGCGGCGAGACCGTCATCCGCAGGTCGTAGCTGCGCCGGTTCTCCTTGCCGATGTTCAGGCCGGCCACGCGCTCCTCCCGCAAGAGGTCGCGATCCGAGGTCACCCCGAACGCGAGGTCCGTGATCGACAACGGCGAGTAGTCGACCGAGCCCGTCAGCTTGCCCAGCTGCTTGCGGTCGACGGGCCGGACTGTCACCAGTCCCGTCTCGGAGATCGTCGTCGTGGCGCCTTCCGTGCTGCTGAAGCTGGCGCCCAGCGCCACCCGGCGCGGGACGATGGAGAATCCCTTGATCACCGGGAACCAGCGCAGGACGGGATAGGCCCCCAGCGCGTAGTTGCCGGAGATGCGCAGGTCGTAGTTGACGCCGCCCTGCAGGCTCTTGGCGCGCACCAACTGCAGCGGGCTGTCCGTCTTCTCGCGCGACCCGCTGAGCTGCACCTGCCACGGGTCGACCAGGTAGCGCAGCGTGGCCGATTTCGCCGGCGTGTGGTTCAACCGCGCCGAGAACTGCTCACGCGTCGAGATCGAGGACATCGCCACCAGCATGTCGGGGTCGATGATCTCGATGTCGCTGTTCGTCACGTATTTCGGCCGGTCGATCGTCTGCCGCCGGCTGCCGCTGACCGGCAGCCGGAAACCGGCCAGGGGGAAGAAGTCCTCGACGTTGAAGCTGTTGTTCAGGCTCCACTCGCCGTGGTCGACACCCGAGCCCACGCGCTTGTCGAGGCCGTGGTACTCGTCGTCCGTGTGCCGCCAGTCGAAGTCCACCTTGAAGACGTCGGCCATGTTCAGGCGCACGCCCGCGCGCTCGGCCATGCCCTGGTCGCGCTTGACGCCCTCGAGGCGCACGTCGTTGATGTAGATGTAGCCGTTCGCGGGCACGATCAGCGCGTTGTTGGCGACGCAGACGTAGTAGCGGCGCACCCGGCGCAGGTCGGGGCGCCCGACGACGCGCACGCGGTACTCCTCGCCCGACTCCAGGTCGGGCACCAGGGCGTGCAGGCTGCCGTCCTCGGCCAGCTCTCCCGTCTTGGCGTTCGAGAGCTCGGCCAGGCCCAGCGAGGAGCGATGCCAACCGGTCTTCACCTGGCTGTCGCTGAAGCGGTAGGCGACCTCGTAGTAGTTCAGCGAATCGGCGCCGACGCGGAAAAGCAGGTCCAGGTCGGCGGTGTCATGCGACGGGTTGTACCAGTACCACGACATGTTCCGGTAGCCGGTGTAGTCGTCGCCCCGCGGCGAGACCTGCTTGCTGATCCGCATCAGGTGCCCGCGCTCGAGGTCCTGGAAGTTCAGGACCAGCGACTGCTCCTTGTCCGGGATGTTGTTCTCGACATGGACGCCGAAGGGCGGCGAATAGTCGGGGTTCTCCTTGTTGTTCACCTCGCCCAGGAAGAACTCCTCGTCCGGGAGCCGCTCGCCGCGGCTCAGGAGCTGCTCGCCGTCGATGCGCCGCACGCCCTCGCGGTCCCAGCGGCTGCCCAGGAACCGCAGGTCCGACAGCTGCAGGTGCACCGTCGAGGGCGCCCCCAGCGAGTCGTTCTCGTACCAGATGCGCGCGTGCGTGACGGCCTTGATGTTCGCGGCGGTGTTCCCGGCCACCGAGTCGACGGCCGCCAGCGGGATCCGGTACTTGCGCCAGGCGAAGCCGGAGGCGACCAGGTCCTCGACGTTGTCGTAGTCGCGCAGGACGTCCACGAGGGCCGGCGAATCCTTCAGGTCGATGGAGACGGTGTAGTAGCCGTCGATCTGGTCGAGGCGGCCGTTGGCGTTCAGGTCCTCGGTGTCCTCGCGGTTGTTGCGCGCCGTGTTGTTGATGCGCGGGAACGGGTCGTCGGCGCCGACGTAGTCGGCGTTGTACAGGTATTCATCCGCCTCGATCCCGGCCAGGCCGATGTCCTCCTCGTACGTCCAGACGCCGTCCGGCTGCTTGTTGACGATGCCGTCCTCCTGCTGGTACGTGCCCGTCACCGGCAGCCCGTCGGTGTCCTCCGGCCAGAAGCCGTCCTCGTTGATGTAGCCGAAGTCGAAGTGCAGGCGGCCCGACCGCGACGCCGCCTCGACGATCCCGTCGTTGATCCAGACCTCGACGAACTGGCTCTTGGAAAGGTCCAGGCCGGTGCGGCTCATGCCGCGCATGATGCCGCCCCAGTTGTCCTGCCGCCACGGACCCTCCGAGCGCAGGTACATGTCCATGACGGTCTGCGTCTCGTCCCGCTCCTGGTTGACCAGGTCGGGATTCAGGTACCGCCGCAGTACGCGCTCCTTGGGCAGGAACCATCGCAACGTCGGGACGCGGTCCCGCGGCAGGAACTGGCGGGTGTCGGGATGCGCAGCCAGCCAGGCCGCCCCCAGCCGCGGCTGGCTGGCCCACGACCACCCGAGGCGGTTGAGGGTGACCATGTCCGAGGCGTCCACGCCCTCGAAATCCTCGAGGTAGACCTGCCCCTTCGTGTTCGGGTTCGGGACACTGATCGCGAACTCGCCCAGGAACTGCACGCTGCTCTCGCGCTCCGAGTCGTTCCGGCTCAGGAAGTTCGCCACCGAGGTCAGGAAGCGCGGCTTGAAGGTGTGCTGCAGGTTCAGGTTGCCGACCAGGTTCTTGCTGGGCTCCTCGCCCAGCTTCGCCTTCTCGCCCACGATCGACTCGCTCTGGAACAGCCAGCTGGTGCCCAGCTTGCTCTCGCGGCCCAGGTCGTAGCCCAGGCTGAGGCCCATCAGGCTCGTGTTCCCGCCGCCCATGAAGGGCGCGTACTGGTAGTCGACCGAGATCTTGCTGTCGGCCGTCAGGTTCGCCGCGTCGCCCTTCAGCTGGATCTCGCCGAAGGTGTAGTCGATCTCGTAGTCGACGTTCCGCGTCAGGGTGCGCCCGTCGATGGTGACCGTCTCGGACCCTTCCTCGATGTTCGACGCGCCGAGGTTGAAGCTGCTGGCCGCGGCCGCGTGACGGGCCACGATCCGGAACGGCTCGTACTGGCTGAAATCGTTCTGGAGGAGTCCGTAGTCGTAGATCTCGGATGTGCGATGATCCGAGATGTACGAACCGTCCCAGGCGAACGTGCTCCCCGCGGCATACGCCTCGTACTGGGCCTGGTCCGCGGCGAACGGGCGCGGGAAATCCAGCGGGAACTTGAGCAGGCCCTTCACCAGGTCGATCAGGAACGGGTCGTCGGCGTCGACGACGCCGTCGGCGACGGCCTCGCCCTGGGCGTTGCGCCGGTCCAGGCCGAAGATGCGGATGTAGTCCACCCCGCGGTCCTGCGCGGGCAGGCCGTCGTTGGGGGTGGTCTGCTCGATCCGCAGGTCGAAGGTGGCGGGGTCGATGTTCGCCCCGCCCAGCGAGTAGATGTTCCGCAGGACATAGTTGAAGACGTGCACGCGCTGGTCGTTGCGGGGCGCGGTGACCAGGCCCTTCAACAGCTTCATCCGGTAGTACTTGTTGACCGAGTCCGCGCCGATCTCCTGCGTGCGCTCGCTGCTGAGGCTGGGGTTGTCGCCGACCTGCGCCACGACGTTTCCGGCCGCGTCCACGACCGTGTACACGACGGCCAGCACATCGGACTGGTCCATCTGCGTTCGCATGTCGATCGCGATCAGGTTGCCGCCGGCATCGAGCATCGGGTCGAAGGCCGTGATCTCGCGCCACCGCGGGCCGTGCTGTTCGGGCACGGCGAAATCGACGCTGTCGCCCCAGGCGTGGCAGCCGTGGTAGTCGATGTAGGCGGCCACGTACGAGATGTCGTCCGGCTGCGCCACCCCGCTCGACATCATCCTGAACACCTTCAGGGAGCTGTAGAGGATCTTCTCGCCGGAGGCGCGGCCGAACGCCTCGGACTCGGGGATATCCAGCTTGAAGAAGCGGTTGTTCAGGTACGCGTACGAGGGGATGCTGTTGTCCGAGACCTGCCCGCCGCTGGCGTTGAACTGCTTGGAGCTGGCCTCGGCCTTCTGCTTCGAGGCCACGACCGTGAACTCGGCACGGCCGACCTGGCCCGTCACCTTGACGCCGAACAGACCCGACTTGTTCGAGCTGTAGCCGACGAGCTGGCTGCCGGGCAGCGTGAGGCCGACGTCGCCGGTCTCGATGGTCCGGATGACCTCGTCGTCGAGGCCGCGGTACATCAACTTGATCTTCGTGGCGTCGGGGCCGACCTGCTCGCTGTTGTGATCGACCTCGAGGATGATCTTCTCGCCGATCGTACCCGAGAGGTTGATCGAGAGTTGCTGCTCCATGTCGAGGGTCGGGAAGAGCGATTGGCTGCTCACGCGCTCGCTGGCCACGAACGGCTTGGTCACCGTGCTCTCGCCGTTGAGGGCGATGTGCTCGCGGCCGGTGATCTTGATCTGCGTCTTCTCGCCCTTGCCGATGATCTTCTCGAGCGTGCGGGGCAGCTTGACCGGGATCGTCAGGTTGATCAGGCCCGAGTCCTGCGCGTCCTTCGTCCCGCCGACCACGTTCAGGAGGTCGCTGCGCGCGACGGTGGTCGCCACCAGGTAGCTGCGGAGCGAATAGGCGTCGATGTCGTCCACGAACACGTCGACCACGTCGTCGCCCACCGGGCGCGGCGGGTACCAGATGAAGCCGCCGGGCAGGGTGTCGGCCAGCGGCATGAGGTTGAAGTACTTCGGGTGCGAAAAGCGGGTGACGACACCCAGGCGGTTGTTGAACTCGAGCAGGCTCTCCTCGCGCACGAGGTCGACGTTCGACCGCTGGCGCCACTGGCGCCGCCACAGGCTGGCCAGGTCGGGCTGGCGGCCGGGCTCGCGCAGCGGGTCGACGCCCTGCCGCAGCAGCCGTTCGCGCTGTACCAGCCGCGCGGTCCCCAGCAGGCCCGGGTCATCGGTCGTGCGCAGCAGGATGTCCAGGCCCGGCGTGAACCCGCCGGCGCCGGAACCGGCCGTCGAGTCGGTCGCCGCAACGGCCGCCCCGGCCTCCTGGCCCTGGGCCCGGCCGGCCGCGGGCAGGCACAGGGCGGCCACCAACGCAGCGAGCGCAAGGCGACGCCCCCAGCGCGCGGGGAACCAGCCCCTCGCCCCCGGGTTACGGGTGCTGCCTGAAGGCCGCGACAATCGCCGGATCTCCTTGAGCGGGCGGGGTGACCGGCAAAAAACTGCTGGTCCGCCCGTCCCTCGTCTACGAAAATGGTCAGGCTGTGCCCTTGATGGGCCCATCCTGCGTTGATTCGGGCCTGCGGGACACCCCGCAGGCCACGTGTTCCGGCCGCCGCGGACCGGTTCGCCCGGGTCGGCACAGGGCTTCGCGGACGGCGCACGCGATCCAGGCGCGACCCACGGCCGCCACAACCACGAAAGCGTCTATGCGCTTGATTTACAGGCACTTGCTGACAGCTACCGCGGGGCCCTTCGTCTTCGGCTGGGTCGTGATCACGTTCCTGCTGATGATAGATGTCCTGTTCAGGTACGTCGATCTGTTTGTCAGCAAGGGCGTCCCGTTCCTGCTGGCGACCCGGGTCCTGGGCCTGAGCCTGGGGCACACTTTTGCATTGTCCGTGCCAATGGCGGTCCTGGTCGGGGTCCTCATGGGCGTGGGGCAACTGGCGGCCGACCATGAGATTACGGCCATGCGCGCCAGCGGCCTCAGCCTGTGGGCCATCGCCCGTCCCCTGTTCCTGGCCGCGGCCGTCATCACGGCCACCCAGGCCGCCTACAACCACTACGTGTACCCCCATTCCAACCACCTGCTGGTCAACCTGCTGCAGGACATCAGCCGGCAGAAACCCATGCTGGAGATCCGCGAGAACCAGTTCACCGACCTCAACGACAAGCTCACCATTTTCGTGCGGCACAAGAACGACCGGACAGGCGAGATCGGCGACGTGTCCATCTTCGAGAAGGCCCAGCCCGGGGATCCTTCACCCCGCCTGACGATCGCCGCCCACGGGCGCATCGTTCCCGACCATGAGCGCGACCAGCTGCGGATCGAGCTGGCCGACGGCGAGATCCACGAGATTCCCGACGCCAAGAAGCCCGGCACCTACCAGCTGACGCGCTTCCGGCAGCACAACCTGGTCGTGGACCACATGGAGCAGGACTTCCAGGAATCGGAGCGGACGGCCCGCGGTGACCGCGAGATGGACCTGACGGAGCTGAAGGCGGCGATGGCCCAGGAGCTCGGCCACCAGGACGAGGTGCGGGACCGCGTGCGCGAGCTGGCCGCGGGCGTCGTCGACGAGCAGTGGAAGGCGATCGACGTGGCCGGGCGCGACCAACTGGCGTCGGCCACCGACGGCGGCGACCGCCCCCGTCTGCAGTTGCTGGACAACCGGTTCCGGCTTTCGCGGCAGAAGGTGGAGCGGGCGCTCGAGCAGGACCGCTACCAGGTCCGGCTTTTCGAGACCTACCAGATGAAGGCCAACAAGTACGACGTCGAGTACCACAAGAAGTTCGCCATCCCCGTGGCCTGCGTCGTGTTCGTCCTGCTGGGCGTGCCCATGGCCGTCGCGGGCTCGCGCAGCGGCAAGGGCATCAGCGTGTCGCTCGCGCTGGCGGTGTACCTGGTGTACTACGCGTTCCTGATGGGCGGCGAGAAGCTGGCCGACCGCGGCCGCCTCGACCCGGTCGTGGCGATGTGGAGCGCCAACGTCGTGCTCACGGCCGTGGGCATCCCCCTCTTCGCCCGCACCGTGCGTGAGGGACGCCTGCCCGACCTGCCCCGCCCGTGGCGCCGCGGCGCCGCGGGGCGCGGCGCCGGGGGAGCCGCCTGATGGCCATCATCCACCGCCGCCTGCTGCTGACCTTCCTGCGCTACCTCCTGCTGGGGATCACCGGCGCGCTGGTCCTGTTCACGCTCGTGGACCTGCTCGAGCACATGGGCAGCCTCGTGGACAACGCCGCCACCACCAGCGAGGTGCTGCGCTACTACCTGTACAAGGGCGCCTGGATCATCGACACGGTCCTGCCCATCGCGATGCTGATGGCCACCCTGTTTTCCGTGGGCCAGATGGCCCGCTACCTCGAACTGACGGCGCTGTTCGCGGCCGGCTGGTCGCTGATGAAGGTGACGCGCCCCCTCGTGGTGGCCGCCGTGGCCGTGTCCCTGCTGTCGCTGGCGTGGCGCGAGTTCGTGCTCCCGAAGGCCAACGTGGCGCGGGACCGCGTCTGGGAAGTCGAGATCCACGGCCGGCCGGACCTGATCCGCCCGACGCAGAACATCGCGCTCACAGGGCCCGACGGGCGGCTGTACTACGCGCGCCGCTACGAGCCGGCGCGGTCGCAGCTGACCGGCCTGAAGATCGTCACGCGCGACGGCGCACGCGTGGTCGAGCGCATCGACGCCGAGCGGGCCGAGTGGGACGGCGAGCACTGGACGCTGGTCGACGGCACCCGGCGCGTGTTCGAAGGCGAGATCGAGCGCCTGTCCACCTTTGCCCGGCTGACGGCCACGGACCTGACCATCAAGCCGAAGGCGTTCGAGCGGGACCGGGTGGCGCAGGAGGACATGAACATCCGGCAGCTTCGGGAATACGTGTCCCTGGTGCGCCAGACCGGGGGCAACCCCCGGGCGGCCGAGGTCGACCTGCAGTTCAACCTGGCCTTTCCCCTGGTCAACCTGATCGTCGTCCTGATGGGCATCGTGCTGGCCTCCGGTCCCCGCAAGACCACCGTGGCGTCGGGCTTCGGCCTGACGATCGCCGTCAGTTTCGGGTACTACCTGTTCATCAATTTCGGGCGTTCCCTGGGGCACTCCGGCGCCGTCCCCCCCGTCCCGGCCGCATGGGCGGGCAACCTCTTCTACGGGTTGGCCTTTGCCGGCCTTTTCGCCCGGGCACGGCGCTAGGCGTCGCCCGCGCTGATTTGGCTGGACTCCTTGCCCGGGCCGCCCTAGCTTGGTAGATTGAAACGTCAGGCAGGCCGGTCCGGGCCGCGTCCCGGAAGCGCTGGTCGGCACCGCCCCAGGCGACCCCACAGGGAGAGCAAGCTAGCTCATGAAACGCGTTTCCATCCCCCTGGCGATCTGCCTCGCCGCCGTCACGCTGGCCCTGCTCGGCTCCGGCTGCAAGCAGGACAGCAAGCCGCGCATCACCCGCATGAACGTCAGCCCGGCCTGCGGCGTGGTCCCGGTCGAGGTTGCCGCCACCGCGTACGCGTCGGGCGGCGACGAGTCCGGCGACCCGCTCGGGGGCAACAACAACCTCGAGATGACCTGGGACTTCGGCGACAGCGGGACCGGCTCCACCTCCGTGGCGTACCACACCTATGACACGCCGGGCACCTACAACGTCGTGGTCACCGCGGTCGATCCGGCCGGCGAGTCGGCCAGCGCGACGGTCCCGGTGGTCGTCCTGCCGGACAGCCTCGTGGTCGAAGCGTCGACCGACTTCCCGTCGGGCACCGTCACGACCGCCGACATCGTCCACTTCGCGGCGGAAGTCGCGACCTGTGACGTCGACTTCCCCGCGGTGCCGGGTGACGCCGTCAAGCTGTCCTTCCGCTGGCAGATGAACGATGCCGGCCACCACGTCTTCACCGGCCCCACGCCGGCCTTCCGGTTCACCACCGCGGGCGAGTATGACGTGAACCTCACGGTGACCTACGCCGCGTGGGCCGTCACGCGCCACCGGACGATCCACCTGACGGTGACTGCTCCAGTGACCGCGCCCGTGACCGGC
>CAINDZ010000067.1 GCA_903847545.1 uncultured bacterium
CCGTCGCTGATGGCGACCAGCGCCGTCGGGCGCGGCGTGCCTGTCATGGCGAGCCTCCGCTGCAGCCGGCCGCCGTCGGCCGGACCTGGGGTGTGAGTGTTGTCTCGCCGCCATGGTAGCGGATCCCGCCGCGACTGGAAATACGCCCGGCTTCGCCCTATCGTCAGGCCATGCGCCTGATCGAGGACATCGCTTACGCCGCCTTCGCCGGCCTGGCGCGGCTCAGCCGCGGCGCGCCGCCCGCCGTCGTCCATGCCGGCTGGCGCCTGCTCGGCGTGCTGGCCGGCGACGTGCTGCGCGTGCGTCGCCGCGTCGTCGACCGGCAGCTGGCCCTCTGCTTCCCCGCGGCCGGGGCCCGCGAGCGACGTCGCCTGGCGCGCGGCGTGTACCGTCACCTGGCGACGTCCCTGGCCGAGATCCTGGGCGACGATCCGCGCGCGAGACCCGGGGCCGTGCGCATCGAGCCCGGCTGGGAGCCGCTGGACCGGGCCCTGGCGGCCGGCCGGGGGGCCATCGTCGTGTCGGCCCACCTGGGCAATTTCGAGCTGGGGGGGCGCGTGCTGGCGGCGCGGCACCGCCTGCTGGACGTGGTCAAGCCGATGCGGAACCGCCGCTTCGGCCGCTGGCTCGACGGCGAGCGCCATCGGCACGGCATCGGGACGGTGCCGGTCGACGGCGCCGCGGCGGCGGTGCTGGCGCACCTGCGGTCGGGCGGCGTGGTGTCGCTGCTGCTGGACCAGGATGCGGGCGCCGGCGGCGTGCGCGTGCCCTTCCTGGGCCGCGAGGCCTCGGCGTGGCCGGGCGCGGCGAGGTTCTCGCTGCAGACCGGGTGCCCGGTCGTGCCGATGGCGATCGTGCGCGGGACCGACGGCCGGCACGTTCTGCACGTGGGAGCGCCGCTCGTGCCGGACGGCCGCGCCGCCGACGAGGCCGGCATCCGCGCCTACACGGCGGACATCAGCCTCGCGGTCGAGGCCCACATCCGTCGCGCGCCCGAGCAGTGGTTCTGGGTGCACCGTCGCTGGAAGGAAGTCGAGCGGGAGGCGGCGGGCGCCGGCCGGTGAACCGCGCGCCCGCGCCGTCAGCCCTCGGCGCGCATCGCCTTGCGGGTCTCGGTGACGGCCGCCGGCAGGTGGAACCGGAACGTCGCGCCCTCGCCCTGCGTGCTCTCCACCTTCAATTCGCTGCCGTGCGCGGCGACGATCTTGGCGGCGATCGCCAGGCCCAGTCCCGAACTGTACTTCAGGTGCGCGGGCGCATCGGTGTGGCGCGTGCGGCTGGCGTCCCCGGTGTAGAAGCGGTCGAAGATATGGGGCTGGTCGGCCGCGGCGATGCCCTGGCCGGTGTCGGCCACGGTGACGTCCACCTGGCCGCGTCCCACTGGCGCCGCCAGCGAGACGGTCACGGTGCCCCGGGGTCGGTTGAACTTGATGCCGTTCTCGAGCAGGTTCTGCAGGACGAGCGTCACCTGCAGGGGATCGGCCTTCACCAGCGGCAACCCGGGCTGCGCCTGCACGGCCAGCGTGACGCCGCCCGGCAACGCCAGATGTTCGCAACGCCCGACCACCGAGTCGACCAGCTCCACGATCGAGAACTCCTCCGGCTGGATGGCGGCCTGCCCGGCGTCCAGCCGCGACAGGACGAGCATGCGCTCGACCAGGCGGTCGAGGTGCTCGAGGTTGCCGGTGATCGTGTCGAGCGCGCGGGCGCGCTGGGCGGGCTCCAACTGGTCGAAGCGCAGGCTGAGCGACTCGACGTGCCCGCGCAGGCTCGCCATCGGCGTGCGCAGGTCGTGGCTCAGGTTCGCGATCAACTGGCGCTGGAACTGTTCCTTCTGCCGCAGCGAGTCCACCAGCGAGGCCAGCCGGCTGGCCATGTGGTTGAAGTGCCGTCCGAGGTCGGCGATCTCGTCCGATCCCCGCTCCTGCACGCGACGGTCCATGTCGCCGCCGGTGAAGGCCTCCATCGCCACCGACAGCTTCGAGACGCGGTTGCTCGTCCAGCCGACGAGCAACAGCAGGGTGACCGCGGCCAGGATCAGCATGGCCGTCAGGACCTTCTCCAGCAGGCGCTGGGTGTCAATCAGCGAGCTGTGCACCTCGGCCAGGTCGGCGCCCATCTCGAACGGCCGGTACGAGGCGACCAGGTACCCGCGCGGGGCCGCGCGGTCGCCGATGGGGTCCACGTCGAAGATGCGGTTCGCGTAGGCCTCGACGTTCGACTTGTCGGGATAGCTGTCGAAGTCCCACTTCTTGTCGGTCATCGCCACCAGCAGGGACGTGTCGACCTGGGGCACCGCAGCCAGGAGGCTGTCCCCGGGCGCGCTGGCCACTGCGCGTCCATCGGGCCCGAAGACCACCAGCTCGACGCCGAACCGGGCGACACGCTCGCGGAAGGCGGACAGGATCTCGCTGTTCTGCCCGGCGGCGCCCTCCGGGTCCAGCTTGAGCGCCAGCGCGTCCAGTTCCTTGTCGGCGTCGCGCTCGAACCAGCGCTGCTCGTCCTTGTTGGCGTAGGGCGAGAAGACCGTCGCCTGGATCCACAGCACGTAACCGCCCAGGCACAGCGCCACGATCACGAGCGCCACGGCCGACACGCGGAACATCAGCGTCTTTGTGAAGCGGGGCGCGAACGCAGGCGTCAATTGAACTCCTCGGTGAACCGGTAACCGACGCCCCAGACCGTCAGGATGAGCTGCGGCCGGTTGGGGTCGGTCTCGACCTTGTTGCGCAGGCGGTTCACGTGCGAGTTGACCGTGTGCTC
>CAINDZ010000068.1 GCA_903847545.1 uncultured bacterium
ACCTTGGTTCCGACCGGGCAGGCCACGTCGGCCCCCGTGCTCGGCAGCACGAGCTTGCCCTGCTGGTAGTTGCCGAACGGGCGCAGCAGCTTGCCGCCCTTGGGCAGCGGGCGGTTCCAGCGCACATCGGCCGGGCGCAGCGCCTTGAAGGCGTTCGGCACCTGCAGCTCCTGGCCCTGGTGGATGACGTCGCCCTTCAGGTCGTTTTCCTTGCGCAGGTGGGCCAGCGTGACGCCCAGGCGCTTGGCGATGAGCGACAGGCTGTCACCCTTGCGCACGGTGTAGGTCGGGGCGTCGGCGGCGCGCGACGGGGCGGCCATGGCCAGGCAGGTCAGGAGGGCGACCAGGGCGCACGCCAAGGCGACCGGCGCGGGCCGGGACGGGCGAATGGAACTGCGGACGGGGTGTTTCACGGAAAGAAAAGTGGTCGGGGCGGAGAGATTTGAACTCTCGACCTCCTGCTCCCGAAGCAGGCGCGCTAACCGGGCTGCGCTACGCCCCGACCTAAGCAGACGACAACCGGCGGCGATGGCCGGGCGGCGGGACTGTGATCTCGCAAGTGTAATCAGCACAACGAGATGGTCCCTTCGGGCGCCCAGCTGACCGCGTCGCCGGCGATCAGGACGCCTAGAATGATACATAAGGGGCGCAACCGCAAGGGAAGATTGGCCCTCGGAAGCTCAAACACGGTCGGCCCCGGTACCGTCGGGATCGTCCCTGAGTTCCGGGTTGTCGGCGCCGGCGGCCAGGTCGGCCTCGCCGGGCTCGTCCCCCACGCCGTCGCCGATGGCCTCCTGGATGCCCGGAAGCAGGGGCACGAAGCGGCAGGACAGCGAGCGCTCGATGACCACCTCGTTGCCGCGCCGCTGGTAGCGGTAGAGGATCTGCTCGCGGCCCTTGTCGACCGGCAGCAGCAGGAAGCCGCCGTCGACCAGCTGCGAGACCAGCGCGGTCGGCAGGTGGGGTGCGCAGGCGGTCACGACGATGGCGTCGAAGGGGGCGCGGTCGGGCGCGCCGTCGCGGCCGTCGTCGGCCCGGACCTCGACATTCGTCAGGCCCAGGCCCGCCAGCAGCTGCTGCGAGCGGCGGGCCAGCGGGGCCACGCGCTCGATGGTGACCACCTCGCGGCAGAGGGCGGCCAGCACCGCGGCCTGGTAGCCGGAGCCGGTGCCGATCTCGAGCACGCGCTCGTGGCCCTTCAACTCGAGCAGGCAGGTCATCAGGCCCACCGTGAACGGCTTGCTGATGGTCTGCCCGAAGCCGATGGGCAGCGCGCAGTCCTGGTGGGCGCGGTGGTGCAGCAGGCGCGGCACGAACTGGTGGCGCGGGACGGCCTCCATGGCGCGCAGCACGCGCCGGTCGTCGAGGCCGGCGGCGGCCAGCTGTTCGCGCACCATGCGGCGCCGCGCGACGGCGTAGTCGTTCATCGCGCCGCGTCCCCCGCCGCCGGCGGCGGGCCGTCGAACTCCAGCGACTTCATCTCCTGGTGCAGCCCGTAGTGCGTCAAGTCGACCATCAGCGGCGTGACGCTGACGTAGCCGGCGTTGACGGCCTCGTAGTCGGTGCCCTGGTCGCGGGCCCAGGTGACGCCCTTGCCGCCGATCCACAGGTACGGCTTGCCGTGCGGGTCGACCTGGTCGGTGATGACGTTCTGGTAGACGCGGCTGCCCAGGCGCGTGACGCGAACGCCGCGGTAGTCGGCGAGCGGGCCGTCGGGGATGTTGACGTTCAGCAGCGTGCCGCGCCGCAGCGGGAACGCGAGGATGTCCGGCAGCCAGCGCTGCAGGAAGGCGATGGCGCCGCTGAAGTCGGTCGGGTGCCAGGACACGGTCGAGAACGCGTAGCTGGGCACGCCGCACATCGTGCCCTCCATGGCGGCGGCCACGGTGCCGGAGTAGATGACGTCCTCGCCCATGTTCGGCCCGTGGTTGATGCCGCTCATGACGTAGTCGGGCGGATCCGAGCGCAGGATCTTCTCCATCGCCACCAGCACGCTGTCGGTGGGCGTGCCCGTGACCGCGAAGCGGCCGGGGCCGTGCTCGATGATACGCAGCGGCGAGGTCAGGGTGAGGCTGTGGCTGCTGGCGCTCTGCTGGTCGTGCGGCGCCACCACGGTGACGCGGTAGGTGCCGAGCGAGCGCACGGCCTCCTCCAGGGCGCCGATGCCGGCGGCGTGGATGCCGTCGTCGTTGGAGATCAGGATGTGCTTGCGATTGTCCGGTTCCATGTCGTCGCTTCCGCCTGCGGGCAGGCTGTGTCGTGTGGTGCGTCGCCGCGGTCAGCGCTCACGATCGCGCGTGAAGGCCAGCATCGCCACCAGGCGCAGGAAGCGCCCGGTGTCGACCAGCGGCCGGATGGAGCTGACCTGGTCGCCGTAGACGGTGCTGATGGGCACCGCGCCGATGCGCGCGCCGCCGCGGGCCAGGCGCACCAGGATCTCGGACTCGGCGTCGTACCGCCTGGTGCGCAGGCGCAGGCCGCGCAGCTTCGCCACGCGGTACAGGCGGTAGCCGCTCTGCGAGTCGGGAATCGCGCAGCCGGCCAGCCCGCTGATGACCCGGCTGGTGGTGATGTTCGTCCACTTGCGCAGCCAGG
>CAINDZ010000069.1 GCA_903847545.1 uncultured bacterium
TCATGTCAAAGTGGCGCGATCAGGTCGCGATGGCAGGCCCCGCGCCAGCATCGGCCTCCCTACCTCAGCAAGGCTACCTTCGTCGCCCCCGCCAGTCCGCCGCCCTCGACGCGGACGAGGTAGATGCCCGACGGCGCCGACCGACCGGAATCGTCCAACCCGTTCCACTCGACGGCATGACGGCCGGCGTCAAGGGCCGCGTGCATCAGCGTGGCAACCTGCCGACCGGCGGCATCGACCACCGACACCCGCACGGTCGTGGCCGCCGGCACCGTGAAGGCGACCGTCGTGCGCGGGTTGAACGGGTTGGGGGTGCCGGGCTCGACCGTGATGGCGGCAAGCGGCGGGCGCGACGCCGGGACATCGGACACCGCGGAGCGGCAACCCACCGCGATCCATGCCGGCCCCTGCAGCAGGCCGGACGGCACCGCCCCCGTGAACGCGCCCGTCACCGCGTCATAGGCCAACACCTGGTCGGTCTCGTAGCTGGCGACGTAAAGGAGGCCGTCCGGCCCGAACGCCACGTCGTTCGCGTGGTTCAGGCCGCCGGAGCCCGCGGGCACGAAGATATCGATGAAGGCGCCCGTCACCCCGTCGTACCGCGTGACGCTGTCGTGAAATTCCTCCGCCACGTACAGGCGACCGTCGGGGCCGAACGTCAGGCCCCGCGGCGCGTCCAGGCCGCCACCGCCGGCGGCCACGAACGCGCCGAGCGAGGCGCCCGTCGTCCCGTCGTAGCGCAACACGCGGTCGTTGTCGTGGCTGCTGACGTACAGGTGGCCGTCCGGCCCGAAGGTGATGCCGGTCGGGCCATCGAGCCCACCCGAGCCCGCCGCGACGAAGGCGCCGAGCGGGGCGCCCGTCGCGCCGTCGAAGCGCAGCACGGCATTCGTTGCGTATGACGCGACGTAGAGGTTCCCGTCACCGCCGATGGCCAAGCCCACCGGCACGTCGAGCCCGCCGCTGCCGGTCGGCACGAAGGTGTCGATGAAGGCGCCGGTTGCCACGTCGTAGCGCCGCACCGAGTCGTTGTTCTGGCTGCTGACCAGCAAGTGGCCGTCGCCGTCGCAGGCGATATCCGAGGCCCCACTCAGGCCGCCGCTGCCGGCGGCGACCAGGGTCGTGGCCTGCCCGCTGGCGAAACCGTAACGGATCACCGCGTGGTTCGTGTTGCAGCTGACCAGCAGGTCCGCCGCGCACAGCGGCCCCGCCGTGACGGTGACGGTCACCGGCGCGCTGGTCGCCGTGCCGCCGAACGCGTCGGTGACGATCGCGCGGTACCGCGTCGTGCTCGCGGGCCGCACCACCTGCGAGGCCCCGGTCGCGAAGCCGTGCCACAGTCCGGGGGCCAGTTCTTCCTGCCACTCGAAGGTGTACGGCGCGAAGCCGAACGAGGCGACCGGGCTCAGCGTGACCGCCTCGTTCGCGCACACGGTGGCAGCGCTGGCGCCGGCGGTGACCGTCACCGGCTCGGGCAGGCTCGCCACCGAGAAGTGGTCGAAGGCCAAGCCCACATCGGTGGCCAGTCCGGTGTAGCGGAACTCGATCGAGCTGATCAGCACGCCGACGCCACCCAACGACCAGCTCATCGCATCCGCATCGCCGGGTCCCGCCTCGGGCGAGGTGCAGCCGGGATTCGGCGCGCCGACCGGCGCATCGAGCACGACCGTCTGGATGACGGCGCCGGATGCGTCGAACGCCTTGATGGTCCACTGTTCGCACGGCGGCCCGCCCACGGTGCGGCAGTCCACGTCGAGGATGAGGCCCGACGCATGCGTGACCGGCGTGGTGTAGTTCACGCGCAGGTCGGCCGGGATGCCGAGCGAAGTATTGTCGGTGAGGAAGCTCTGCCCGAGGCCCAGGTGGGCGTGCGGCGTGTCGTCGGCCAGGCAACCCTCGAAAGCCGTGAGCGGCGCGCCGGCCTTGGCGATGCGCGGCGACCCCACGGGCAGGTGTGTCGTCCGGTCGAGCAGCTCGAAGGTCACGCCGTAGGGTGCGTACTGGGTGGAGATCACCTGCAGGTCGGTCGTGGGCGCGCCCCCCGGCAGGGTCTCGAAATCGATGACCTGCGCAACGGCCGGCAGGGCAAGGGCAAGGCTCAGGAGCAGGGCGTACAACGTTGAGCGATGTCTGGACATGGCATACGGCCTCCGCATGAACTGCGACCCGCCGCTCCCGGTCCCCCATGGCCGGGTTTCCCCCCGCGACGGATCCAGTCCGGAATCCTACCACATGGAGATGCCCAAGTGACAAAAATCCTACGGCGACGCGGGGTGTTTTGCGGTGGAACGTCCAGATACTTGCGCCGGCGCAAGTCGCGCCCGCGTGGGCGCCGTTCGGCCTGTCGGCCTGCGCCCCGACTCCTTATTATAGGCGCGTCCCATCAGCGCCTTCAGCCCCGGGGAGCCCGACCATGCCCGCCATCACCCGCAAGACTATCGCCCTGGTCGCCCACGACAACCAGAAGCGCGACCTCGCCGACTGGGTGGCCTTCAACTACGGGACCCTGGCCGACCACGCGATCGTCTGCACCGGCACCACCGGCCGCCTCATCGAGGAGACCCTGGCCCGCCGCGCCGCCGAGGAGGGCAAGCCCGCCCCCCGGCCCATCACCAAGCTGCGGTCGGGCCCCCTGGGCGGGGACCAGCAGCTGGGGGCGATGATCGCCGAGGGCCGCATCGACGTGCTCATCTTCTTCTGGGATCCCATGGAGCCCCAGCCCCACGACGTGGACGTGAAGGCGCTGCTGCGGATTTCCGCCGTATATAACGTCACGGTGGCCTGCAACCGCTCGACGGCGGACTTCATCGTGTCGTCGCCGCTGCTGAGGCAGCCGTATGTGCCTATCGTGCCGGACTTCTCGGGATATCTGGGGCGAAAGGTGGGCTGAGCCGCCGGTCGGATCGCGTCAGCCTCCCACCCGCACGACTTGCCGGCGCTGCCACCTGGCAAGCGCCGGCATCGTCATCGCCAGGGTCGCGTACACGAAGCCCGCCATGACGCCGGCGCGGCCGGGTGCCAGCGCGGCCCAGGCGGCCGACACCACGCCGGTGCCGCCCATCAACGCGTAGGCTTCCACCTGGTGGCGCGTGCGCA
>CAINDZ010000070.1 GCA_903847545.1 uncultured bacterium
GGCGGCGGCTTCGGGCCCGGTGGTCCCGGTCGTGAGGGCATGGGCCCGCGCGGCGCCTTCCTGCGCGGCGAGCGCGGCCAGGGGCGGCACGACGGCGCCTGGGACCGCATGGGTGAGGGCCGGCGCGCGCGCCGCCACCAGGCTGACCGGAACACCGACTGACGAAAGGCCGGAAGGGCGTGGCGCAGCAGCGGCCGGACATCGACGACGATGCCCTGATGGCCCGGACGGCGGCGGGCGAGGAGGCGGCGTTCCGCCTCCTCGTCGACCGCTGGCAGCACGACGTGCTGGCGTTCCTGATCCACATGACCGGCTCGCGGGATGATGCGGAGGACCTGGCGCAGGAGACGTTCGTCCGGGTGTTCCGGCAGGCCGGGCGCTACCGCGGCGAGGGCAGGTTCCGGCCCTGGCTGCTGCGGATCGCCGGCAACCTCGCGCGCAGCCGCGGCCGGCGCGCAAGGCTGCTCAAGTGGCTGCCGCTGGACACCGAACGACATGATGTCGCGTCGGGGGCTCCCGCGGCCGACCGCGGGATCGAGGCCGAGCAGACCGCCGCCGTCGTGCGCGCGGCCATCGCCCGGCTGCCGGAGCGGCAGCGGCAGGCCCTGGTGCTGCACCGCTTCCAGGGGATGCGCTACGCGGAGGTGGCCGAGACGATGGGCACCTCGCTGGCGGGCGTCGAGTCGCTGATCCAACGCGCGCTGGCCGGCCTGAGGACCGACCTGGCGAAGGGGGACGAGGGGCCATGAGGCACGTCACCGATCTGCTGGCCGCCCGGCTGGGCGGCGAACTGGACGCGGCGTCCGCCCGCGAGGTCGAGGCGCACCTGGCCGCCTGCGCGGACTGCCGCGCCGAGGCGGTACGCCTCCAGGCGACGTGGGACCTGCTGGCGGCGGCGGCGACGCCGGTGAAGGCGGACGTGTGGAGCGGCGTGCGGCGGCGCACGTTCGCCCCGGCCGACGGCGGCTGGTTCTTCGGCCGCAGCGCGGCCGTGCGCCTGTCGCTGGCGGCGGCCACCGTGCTGCTGGGCGTGCTGGCCGGCCGCTGGACCGGCACGCTGCACACCGCGGGGGCGGCTGACGACGACAGCGACCTGGCGGGCGTCTGGCTCGAGGATTCGTCGTGGCACGACCAGGCCTCCGGCGGCCTGGCCGATTCGTGGCTGGCGCTGGCCGACGCCGGCGAGAGCCGGCAGGCCGCCGGCAACGGAGGGTCGAAATGAACCGCGTGGTGCGATTGGTGCTGCTGGTGTCCCTGGGCCTGAACGTGGGCCTGGGCTGGAACGCCCTGCGGACGCAGCGCGACGAGCCGCGCCGGCCCCTGGCCGCAGCGCGGAACTGGCGCAACCGGCCCGCGCTCGACGACTCGGTCGGCTGGCGCAGCATGATGCACCGGCGGGTCGAACGGCTGGCCAAGGTGCTGGACCTCGAGGCGGCCCAGGCCGACCAGCTGGAGCGGCTGCAGGCCGCCAACGCGCCGGCCGTGCGGGCCCAGCGCGAGCGCATCGAGGCGGCCCGCCGCACCCTGCGCGAGCAGTCCCGGTCCGCCACCTTCGACCCCGCCGCCGTCCGGGCCGCCCTGGCCGGCGTCCGGCACGCCCAGGCCGACCTCGATTCCCTGACCCAGGAGTTCCTGCTGCAGGAGTTCGACGTGTTGACCCCGTCCCAGCGCGCGCGTTACCTGGAGATCCTCCCGCTCGAGCCGTGGCGCACGGGGCGTCCGGGGCCCGGGGGCGGGGATGGCCCGGGCGATCCCGAGGGGCGGCGCAGCAGGCCCGACCGCGGCGCCCGGGGCCGGCACCGCGACCAATAAACCGGTTGACAGCGAAGCGCCCGGTTTCCTATTAATTAACAGCGAATAAGGCGCTTCTGCGCGCCCCGGCCGGCCGGCGCCATCAGCCGTCCCGGTCTCATCCCCACCTCCGCCAGGGTTACCCGACGCAACCGATCCTGGCCGCCGCCCTGTCATTCCCGAGGGGGAAACCGTGTTGATGTACGGAACCGAACCCACCCGCCCGGCGCCCGGCGCCCGGACGCTTGCGCGCGCGCTCATGCTGGTCGGCCTCGTGGCCATCGCGGCCCTCGGCGGCCTGGCGGGCTGCCGCTCGGCCCACACCACCAGCGCCATCCTGTACATCGACGACCAGAACTACAACAAGGCCGTCCAGGTGATCCACGAGGGCTTCGAGTTCACGCAGGACGAGCCGGACGCCTACTACTACCTGGGCGAAGCGCACAGCAAGCTGGCCGAGGAGGCCGTGGCCAAGGACGACTATCCCGAGGCCATCAAGAACTACGAGCTGGCGTACAAGGCCTACAAGCGCGCGATCGAGCTCAAGCCCGCCGAGTGGACCGAGAAGGTCAACGTCTCGCTGGCCTACAACTACCGCGCCCGCCTGAGCCAGGCCAAGATCGAGTGGGACAGCCGCTACTACGAGCAGGCCGAGGGCCACATGCGCCTGGCGTACGCCGCGCTGCCGGACTCGCTGACGCCGATCAAGAGCATCGCGCGCATGAAGATCCAGATGTCCGAGACGGGCGAGTTCGCCGAGAAGAAGACCCAGCTGCTGACCGAGGCGCTGGAGATGCTCGACCAGGTGCTGGCCGCCAACCCGACGGCCTACGAGCTGCAGCTGGACAAGGCCTACGTGCTGGCCACGCTCGGCCGCAACGACGAGGCCGGGAAGATCTACAACGACCTGCTCGCGGCCCACGCCGAGGACACGGACCTGCTGATCCAGGTCGCCAGCCTCGCGGCCGAGCAGAAGGACTTCGAGCGCGCCGCCGACATGTACGTGAAGATCGTCGACCTGTACGAAAAGGACGCCGACACGAACAACGACGGCAACAACATCGGGATGCTGGTCAGCGCCGGCCTGTGGTACGGCAAGCCGGAGATCGGCCGCTACGATGACGCCATCGCCGTGCTCGACCGGGCGATCATCCTCGAGACGTTCCCGACCGAGAACTCGCTGGTCGCGCGCCTGCGCACCGTCTTCAATTACGGCAAGTCGCTGAAGGACGCCTCGGCCGCCGACGTCGACCCGACGGTCAAGCAGGCCAAGCTGGACCAGGCCAAGACCCTGTTCGTGCGTGCGGTGGAGCTGGGCAACGACCTGATCGGCCGCTTCCCGGGCAGCGCCCAGGGCTTCCTGTACCTGAGCATGGCCCAGCTGGAGACCGGCGACCCCGCGGGGGCGGACGCCAGCTTCAAGCGCTACCAGGAACTGGCCGCGGCCGGCAATCCGTAGCCGCAAGGCCCGCCCGGTGCATTCCGGGCCGGGCGCGACGGGGCGATCCCTCGCGTTCAGGCCCGGAATGTGCTAGGCTGGCACGACCGGATGAGATGACCGCCTGATTCAGGCCTTCAGATAACGGGCCATCCGACCGGGGCCCCTGCCCGGATCCCGGCCCGCGCTGCCGAACCCAAGAGGATTTTTCCACCAGAGCCCGTGGCGACCCGCCATGCCCGATGGCCGCCCGATTCCCGGGTGGCCGGCACGCCGACCACAATCCCGGCGCCCGAAGCATCGCCACCGCACGAGTCCGAGGAGAACCATGGATATCAAGGAACTGCAGGAGATGAACATCCACGAGCTCGTGGAAGTGGCTCGCGGCATGAACATCGAGGCGCTCAGCACGCTGCGCAAGAGCGAGCTGATCTTCAAGATCCTCGAGGGACAGACCGAGAAGAACGGGCTGATCTACGCCGAGGGCGTCCTGCAGGTGCTGGCCGAGGGCTACGGGTTCCTGCGGTCGGCCAAGTACAACTACCTGCCCGGTCCCGACGACATCTACCTCTCGCCGTCGCAAATCAAGAAGTTCGACCTGAAGACCGGCGACACCATCAGCGGCCAGGTGCGTCCGCCGAAGGACAACGAGCGGTATTTCGCGCTGCTGAAGGTCGAATCCGTCAACTACAAGGACCCGGCCAACGCCAAGAAGGTCACGCTGTTCGACAACCTGACGCCGCTCTATCCCGAGCAGCTGCTGAACCTCGAGCACGACCCCAAGAACATGACCACGCGCCTGATCAACCTGATGGCGCCCATCGGCAAGGGGCAGCGCGGCCTGATCGTGTCGCCGCCGCGCGCCGGCAAGACGGTCATCCTGCAGAAGATCGCCAACGCGATCACGACGAACCATCCCGAGGTGCACCTGATCGTCCTCTTGATCGACGAGCGCCCGGAAGAGGTCACGGACATGGCCCGCTCGGTCAAGGGCGAGGTCGTCAGCTCCACCTTCGACGAGCCTGCCGAGCGCCACGTGCAGGTGGCCAACATGGTGCTGGCGAAGTCGCGCCGGCTGGTCGAGAACGGGATGGATGTGGTCATCCTGCTGGACTCGATCACCCGCCTGGCGCGCGCCCACAACGCCGTGGTGCCCCACTCGGGCAAGATCCTCTCGGGCGGCGTGGATTCCAACGCCCTGCAGAAGCCCAAGCGGTTCTTCGGCGCCGCCCGCAACATCGAGGACGGCGGCTCCCTGACCATCATCGCCACGGCCCTGATCGAGACCGGCAGCCGGATGGACGAGGTCATCTTCGAGGAGTTCAAGGGCACCGGTAACATGGAACTGGTCCTGGACCGGAAGATCGCCGACCGCCGGGTCTACCCCGCCGTGGACATCTTCAAGTCGGGCACCCGCAAGGAGGACCTGCTCCTGGACCCGAAGGACCTGGCCAAGATCTGGGTCCTCAGGAAGTACCTGGCCGACTACAATCCGACCGAGGCCATGGAGTTCCTGATCGATAAGTTGAGTAAAACCAAGGACAACGCCGGTTTCCTGGCCGCCATGAACGCCTGATGACGGCCCCCGGGGGGCCCTGGGGCCCGTTTCGGGGCCCCGGCCTGGGGGCAGCGGGGGGACCGGACCAGAATTCCCTTGCATGCCGCAAATTTCCTTATTTCTTTGGCGTCTCAACAGACGTTCAGGGGGGCGGTAAGCCCCGGTCGGCGCAAAGGCAGCGGGAGCCATGAAAGACAACATCCATCCGAAGTACGTGGACTGCACCATCACCTGCCTGTGCGGCAACGTGATCAACACGCGGTCGACCAAGGACAAGCTGAACGTCGAAATCTGCGCGGCCTGCCATCCGTTCTTCACGGGCCAGCAGAAGATCATCGACACCGCCGGTCGCGTGGAGCGCTTCCGCAAGCGGTACGCCGACGCCAGTTACGGGCAGAAGAAGTAGCCCCCTGCGCGGTGGACGCGCGGACTGGTCGGCGATCGCCCGGACTGCCGGGCTTGCGAATGTGACAGGGCGCCGGGTAGATTGCCCGGTGCCCTTTTTCTCA
>CAINDZ010000071.1 GCA_903847545.1 uncultured bacterium
CTACGTGAACAAGCCCGCCTCCGAGGTCAGCGAGCAGGACATCCTGACGTACTACGAGAACTTCGGGCGTATCCGCAAGTGCCGCTACCTGATCACCAACCTGCGCGAGGACGCCGTCAAGGCGCGCGAGCAGGCCGTGGCGGGCGCCGACTGGGACAACCTCTTCCGCGAGTTCCATGACGGCCTGCAGAAGCCGGGCATGTCGTACAAGATCGACGTTCCGTACGGCCGCTTCATCGCCAACTTCGAGGACCCCATCTTCGCCACCAAGGTCGGCGACATCACCGAGCCGGTGCCTTCGGCGTACGGCTGGTGGGTGCTGAAGGTCGACAGCGAGGAGCAGGGCAAGAAGCCGCCCCTGGAAGAGGCGCGCAACAGCATCAAGGCCTCGATCATCACGCACACCCAGATGCGCCTGATCGACGCCTACAAGGAAGAGGTCCACAAGAAGTACAAGATGTACGTCCGCGAGGACGCCCTCATGAAGGCGTACGAGGCGCTGCCGCCCGACGAATCGCTCTTCTATCCGGGCACCACGGAGGCCGTCAAGCGCGAGGACCTGGCCCCGCTGAAACTGGACCCGCGCGACATGGACATGGACTTCTACGGCTACGAGGTGAAGGGCGAGCCCCGCAAGTACACGCTCGGCGACTTCAAGGCGGCCTACGACCGCATGAACGTGTTCGAGCGCCCGAAGTGGGCCGAGATGGTCGGCGGCCTCAAGATGAAGGTGACCGACGAGATCGACCGCGCGCTCCTGAACTTCGACGCCCAGGACCGCGGCCTGGACAAGGATCCCGAGGTGCTGGCCAAGGTCGACGAGAAGGTCGAGCAGATGCTCGTGCAGAAGCTGTACGACGAGGGCATCACCTACGACAAGAACGTGCGCCCGGCGGCGCTGGACTCCGCCTGGGCCCTGCTCAAGGACCAGTACAACCTGCCCGAGACGCGTTCGGGCAAGCGGATCGTCTTCGGCGACAAGGCCGCGGCCGACCAGGCGTATGCGGCCCTGTCCGGGGGCTTGCCCTGGCGCAAGGCGATGAACACGTTCGGCGTCAAGGATACCGAGGCGGCGGGCGGCGCGCAGATCACCGGGGTCCGCCAGGATTCGCAGGGTCCGGAGCGCGACGCCCTGTTCTCGCTGCAGGTCGACAAGTACAGCCAGCCGTTCGCGGTCGGCGACGGGCGCTGGGAAATCGTCCTGCTCGAGGGCGTGGATCCCCCGCGCAGCCAGACGATGGAAGAGGTCGCCGAGGTCATCGTCAAGCGCATCCACAACTCGCGCGAGGAAGAGGCCTTCAAGAAGGCGCTTGAAGGCTGGAAGAAGCAGGTGCCTGTCGTCATTCATGAGGACCGGCTCGCCAAGGCCCGCTCGTGGAAGGAACTGACCGATGCGGCGAAGCAGCCCGCGCAGCCTGCCGGCAAGTAGCACCGCGATCGCGCTGGCGTTCGTCGCCGGGACCCTGGCGGTCCCGGCGACGGGCGCCGAGCCCGCATCGCCGCCCGGGGCCGTCCAGGCCGAGGGCAACGTCCCCGTCCTGGTCGACCGGATCGTCGCGATCGTCGACGAGGAAGCCATCCTGCAGAGCGATCTCGAGCGCGAGACCGAGCTGTACCGGCTCGAGCGGCAGTACGCCGGCGAGCAGGTCACCGCCGACGACGCGACCGTCCGGCGCGAGGTCCTCGACCGCCTGGTCGAGAGCAAGCTCATCATCGCCGCCGCCAAGCAGGCCGACATGAGCGTCGACCAGGACGCGATCGCCGGCAGCGTCGACGAGAAGATCAAGCAGTTCGTCGAGCGTTTCGGCAGCC
>CAINDZ010000072.1 GCA_903847545.1 uncultured bacterium
CGTGCCCCGTAAGCGCGCCCTGGTCGTCACCGAGGTGCGCCCCGGCGACGGGGTGCCGCTGGGGCCGGGCGGCGCCGCGGCGACGCCCTTCGCGGTGGACCACGCGCAGGATCGCCTGTCCGAGGTCGCGCTCGGCTGGCGGTTCACCGATGCCGACGGGCAGGTGGCGGTGTTCTCGGGCGACACGGGCGACTGCCCGACGCTGCGGGCGGCCGCCGCGGGCTGCGACCTGCTGGTCCTCGAGTGCTCGACCACCGACGAATGGGAGGTGCCGGGGCACCTGAACCCGGCCGGGGCGGGCGCCGTGTGCGCCGCCGCCCGGCCGCGCCGCGTGGTCCTGACGCACCAGTACCCCAACGCCGCGGCGCTGGACCTGCCCCGCCTGCTGGCCCGACATTTCGACGGCCCGGTGGAACAGGCGCGCGACGGCGATGTTCACACGCTTTTCCCCGCGTCCCGAAAGGACCCCGCATGACCGCGCGCCGACTCCGACTCCTTTTGCTCCCGGCGCTGCTGGCGACGGGCCTGCTGGGCCTGGGCGCCGCGCCCGTCTCCGCCGCCGGGCCGGCGAACGCGACCCCGGCCAAGGCGCCGTCCAAGGCGCCGTCCAAGGCGCCGGCCCCCACGCAGGCGCCCGCCAAGCTGCGCCCGTTCAAGGCCGGCGAGAACCCGCAGTTCGAGATGGTCCTCATCCACGGCCTCGGCGGCGCGGCCGCCGAGTGGGACCAGGTCGAGCCCTACCTGAAGGGCACGTTCAAGGTCTTCAGGTTCGAGCTGGCCGGGCACGGCACGACGCAGCCGGTCATGGACCCGACGATCTCCACCGAGGCCGCGCGCCTTGACGCGTTCATCCGCGCCAACGGCATCGCGAACCCGACGCTGGTGGGGCACGGCCTGGGCGGCATGATCGCCCTGCAGTACGCGCTGGACCATCCCGACGATGTCTTCCGGCTGATCCTGCTGGACGCGGCGCCGAAGCAGATGGCCACCACACAGGAGAAGGCGCAGATCGGGAGCCAGCTGGTGGACAACTACGACCGGTTCGTGGCCGAGCGGTACGCGCTGATGAGCCCGGACGATGCGGTCAGCAAGCGCATCATCGACATGGCGCTCCGGACGCACGCGCCGACGTTCGTGTCGCTGCTGATGTCGAGCTTCGATTACGACCTGACGGGGCGGCTGCACGGCCTGAAGGTGCCGATGCTGGTGATCGGCAGCGAGCTGATGTTCCCGCGGCCGGACGACACGCAGAAGATCCTGGCCTCGATCGGCTACGAGAAGGCGCGCTCGCTCAGCTTCAAGCGCTTCGGGCGCACCGGCCACTACATCATGCTCGAGCAGCCGGTGATGCTGGCCAGCGTGCTGATGGCGTTCGGCGTCTCGGCCGACTACGTGTTCGAGCCGTAGCCTGCGTTCGGGCCGGCGGCCAGGGCCAGGTCCGCGTCGACCATCATCCTCACCAGCTCGGGGAAGCTGACCGTGGGCTCCCAGCCCAGCAGCCGGCGCGCCTTCTCGGCGTTGCCGCGCAGGTGGTCCACCTCGGCCGGCCGCAGGAAGCGCGGGTCCAGCTTCACGTACTGCTGCCAGTCCAGCCCCACGTGCCCGAAGGCGATCTCGACGAACTCGCGCACCGAGTGGTTCTCGCCCGTGGCCACGACGAAGTCGTCGGGCGTGGCGTGCCGCATCATCAGCCACATCGCACGCACGTAGTCGCCGGCGAAGCCCCAGTCGCGCGCCGCGTCCAGGTTGCCCAGGCGCAGTTCGGTGGCCTTGCCCGCCTTGATGGCCGCCACCCCGTGCGAGATCTTGCGCGTCACGAACTCGAGGCCGCGGCGCGGGCTCTCGTGGTTGAAGAGGATGCCCGAGGCCGCGAAGATGCCGAAGCTCTCGCGGTAGTTGACCGTGATGTGATGGCCGTAGGTCTTGGCCACCGCGTAGGGGCTGCGCGGGTGGAAGGGCGTCAGCTCGGTCTGGGGCTCCTCGCGCACCTTGCCGAACATCTCGCTGCTGCTGGCCTGGTAGAAGCGGGCCTTGGGGGCCACCTGCCGCATGGCCTCGAGCAGGCGCGTGACGCCCAGGCCGGTGAACTGGCCGGTCAGCGTGGGCTGGGCCCAGCTGGTGGGCACGAACGACTGCGCCGCCAGGTTGTAGATCTCGTCCGGGGCGGCCTCCTCCAGCGCCGAGGTCAGCGAGGCGGAGTCCAGCAGGTCGGCCTGCAGGAAGTGCAGCCGGTCCTTGATGTGGTCGATGCGCCCGGAGGTCTCGGTGCTGCTGCGCCGGACCATCCCCCACACCTCGTAGCCCTCGGCCAGCAGCAGTTCGGCCAGGTAGGAGCCGTCCTGCCCGGTGATGCCCGTGATCAGCGCCCTGGTAGCCATCGAGTCTCCCGGGAAAACGGACCTTTTCGCATGGTCTTGCCGCCCCATTCTACACCGGGGCTGGCGGCTGGACAAGTTCGGCCCCCGGCTGCACTTTGGAGGGGTGCCCCGAGGCCCGCTTTCCCCGGAGGGAACCCATGTCGATCGTGCTGGACGGCCGCCACCTGACCATCGAGAACCTGGCCCGCATCGCCCGCGACGGCGAGGCCGTCGAGCTGGCCCCCGAGGCCCTCGAGCGCATCAAGGCCTGCCGCGCCCTGGTCGAGCGCAAGATCGAGGCCCACGAGGTGATGTACGGCATCAACACGGGCATCGGCGAGTTCAGCGAGATCATCCTGAACGACGAGCAGGTCCGCGAGTTCCAGCGCTACCTCATCTACAACCACGCCGCCGGCATCGGCGAGCCGGCGCCCGTCGCCTACGTGCGCGGCGCCATGGCCGGCCGCATCAACGTGCACGCCCACGGCCGCTCGGGCTGCCGCCCGGAGATCACGCTCTGCCTGGTCGAGATGCTCAACCGCGGCGTGACGCCGTACGTCTGCCAGAAGGGCTCGGTCGGCGCCTGCGGCGACCTGGCGCCGATGTCGCAGATCGCGCTGCTGCTGATGGCCGAGGGCCAGGCGTACTACCAGGGCGAGCTGCTGCCGGGTGCCGAGGCTTTGCGCCGCGCGGGCATCACCCCGCCGGGCCTCGAGGCGCGCGACGGACTGGCCACCATCAACGGCTCGAACCTGCTGACGGCGATGAGCGCGCTGCACGTGTACGACATGGAGCGCTGGCTGAAGCAGGCCGAGGTCGCCGCCGCCATGTCGCTCGAGGCGCTGCTGGCCAACCTGAAGCCGTACCAGTCGCCGCTGCACGAGGTGCGCGGGTTCCGCGGCGCCATCCGCAGCGCGGCCGCCATCCGCCGCTGCATCGAGGGCAGCGACCTGGCCACCGGCAAGGTCAAGACCCGCGTGCAGGACGCCTATTCGATGCGCTCGACCCCGCAGGTGATCGGCGCCGCCCACGACGCGGTGGCCTACGCCCGCAGCCAGGTCGAGATCGAGCTGAACGGCGTCGGCGACAACCCCATCTTCTTCCCCGAGACGGGCGTCACGCAGACCGGCGCCAACTTCCAGGGCTCGCCCGTGTCGCTGCCGATGGAGATGGCGGGCCAGGCGATCACGATGGTCAGCGTGCTGTCCGAGCGCCGCCTCAACCGCCTGCTGAACCCGGCCCTCAGCGCGGGCCTGCCCTCGTTCCTGACGAAGGGCGCCGGCATGTTCAGCGGCATGATGCTCAGCCAGTACACCGCCGACACCCTCATCGTCGAGCAGCGCATGCTGTGCACGCCGGCCGCGGTGGCCTCGATCCCCGCGGCGGCCGACCAGGAGGACTTCGTGTCGATGGGCATGAACACGGCCCTGAAGAACGCGCAGATCATCGAGAACGCCTGCGGCGTGCTGGGCATCGAGATGATGGCCGCCGCGCAGGCCCTGGACCTGCGCGACTTCAGCCCCGGCAAGGGCACGGCGGCGGCGAAGGCGTGCGTGCGCGAGCACGTTGCGTTCCTGGACGTCGACCGCCCGCTGAACCCCGACCACACGGCGATGCGCGAGCTGGTGCGCTCGAACCGGGTGCTGACGGCGGTGGAGCAGGTTGTGGGCGACCTGGCCGAGGGCTAGCGCCCGGCGGGCAGCTCAGGCCTGGGCAGCGGCGGCGTCGGGGGCACCCGGCGCCGCCTTGCACAATTCGGGGCGGCCGAACAGGTAGCCCTGCCCGAAGCGGACCCCCATGTCGGCCAGGACCTGGAAGTCGTCGGTGGTCTCGATGCCCTCGGCCACGACCTCGGCCTCGAGCACGTCGGCCACGCGCAGCAGGCGCGACAGCGCCCGGCGCATCTCGGGATCGACCGCCAGCCCCCGGACCAGCCGCTTGTCGACCTTGATCACGTGCGGGTGCAGCATGATCAGGCCCTCGAGGCAGCTGTTGCCGAAGCCCACGTCGTCGATGGCGATGCGCACACCCGCCTGCTGCAGCTCGCGCACGTGCGGCACCAGCACCGAGGGGTCGCCCAGCAGCTGCTGCTCGCTGATCTCGAGGCAGCAGGTCACGTCGTCACGGCCGTCGGTCAGGGCGCGGATCAGCTCGCTGGAGGGCGTCTGCAGCAGCGTGGCCGGCATGATGTTGACGTGGTAGTCGGGGTTCGGGCCCATCTGCCGCGCCCGCAGCGCGCACAGGCGCAGGCAGCGCAGGTCGACCGCGGCCAGGATGTCGTTCTCCTGGCAGAACCGGAACAGGTTGTCCGGGCGGCGCAGCGGCCCCTCGGGCCCGCGCACCAGCATCTCGCGCGAGACGATGCGTCCGTCATCCATGTTGACGATGGGCTGGCTGGCCGCCTCCAGCACGTCGTCCTCGAGCAGCGCCCGCACCATCTGGGGCCCGGCCAGCGCCGGCAGGATGTCCTGGCCCTTCTCGACCGCCGCCGCGTGCGAGACGCGGTTCTTGCCGTTCAGCTTGCCGTGCTGCAGCACGAAGTGGGCGCGGGCCATCACCTCGTCGTAGGACAGGTCGGCGTCGCCCACCGTGGTGAGGGCCAGGCTGGCGGTCGTCTGCAGCGACTGCCCGCCCGCGCTGATGACGTCGCGGCCCACGGCCAGGCGGATCTTCTCGGCGATGATCTCGGCCTCGCCCGGGCCGGCCTGGGGCAGCAGCACGACGAAGCGGTCGGTGCCGCAGCGCCCCACCTTGTCCTGCTCGCGCACCGACTCGCGGATGCGCCGCGCCGCGCCCACCAGCACCAGGTCGCCGACGCCGTGGCCCAGGGTGGCGTTGATCCGCGAGAAGTCGTCCAGGTCGACCAGCATCACCGTCAGGTCCTTGCCGCTCGCGCGCGACAGCGTCATCTCGTCGCGCAGCGCCCGCTCCATGCCCTTGCGGTTCAGCAGGCCGGTCAGGCCGTCCATGTGGACCAGCCAGTCCAGGCGGGCGGTGACCTCGGCCAGCTCGCGGCTGATGGCCGCCTCGCGCAGGCAGAAATCGATGGTCCGCAGCCACGAGGGCAGGTCGGCCTCGTCCAGGGGCAGGCACTCGCGGGCGCCGGCGCCGCGGGCGGCGGCCGCCTGGCCCGGGTCGGGCGACACCATCAGGGCCAGCACGGGCGTCTCGGGCCGGGCGGCGCCCAGCTCCTGCACGGCGCGCAGCTGGTCCAGGTCGGCCGGCTCGGGCCCGACCAGGACCAGGTCCACGTCGTCGATCTGCAGGCAGGTCAGGGCGTCGGTCAGGTGGGTGAAATGGGCCACGCGGTGGTGGGCGACGGTGGCCGGCTCCAGCAGGGCGCGCACGCGCCGGGCGAGCGCCGGGTCGCGGTGCAGCAGCAGCAAGCGGCGGAGCGGGGCCTCGACGGGCATGCGGGCGTCCTGAATCCCTTCACGTGGCCCGGCCGCGTCCGTGCGGCCGGTTTGCGGGGACGCTACAACGCCCGCCGCGATCGTGCAAGGGCGGACCCGCGCCGCCCCCGCGCGGCGGGCTAGCCGAGCTCCTTGATGATCCCCACGGCCCCGTCGGCGTCGTTCATCACGTAGAAGTGGACGCACTCGACGCCCTCGTTCAGCAGGCCCTCGACCTGCCGGCGGGCCCAGCGGCGGCCGATTTCCTTGACCTGCTTCGGCGACTCGTGGATCTCGTCCACCAGCGCGTCGGGGATCGTGATGTGGAAGTGCTTGGGCAGCGAGGTCAGCTGGCGCACGCTGTCGATCAGCTTGATGCCCGGGATGATGGGCACGGTGATGCCGGCCTCGCGGCAGCGCCGCCGGTATTCCAGGAACGCGTCGTTGTCGAAGAACATCTGCGTCACGACGTAGTCGGCCCCGGCCTCGACCTTCGTCTTCAGGCGCGCGATGTCCGTCTTGAAGTTCGGCGCCTCGACGTGCTTCTCCGGGTACCCGCCCACGCCGATGCAGAAGTTGATGGGCTGGGTGTTGGCCAGGTCGTCCAGGAACTTCGCCTCGCGCAGGTCGGCCAGCTGCTTGACCAGGTCGCTGGTGTAGACGTTCCGCGTGCGGCCCTCGCGGATGACCTTGTTGTAGTTCGACTCGTCGCCGCGCACGGCCAGCACGTTCTCGATGCCGAGGTAGTTCAGCTCGATGACCGCGTCCTCGGTCTCCTCGCGCGTGAACCCGGTGCACAGAAGGTGCGGCACGGTGTCGATGCGGTAGCGGTTCTGGATGATGCCGCAGATCGAGATGGTGCCCGGCCGCTTCTTGCGCACGCGCCGCCGGATGGTGCCGTCGGGCTGCTCCTCGTAGATGGCCTCGGCCGTGTGGCTGGTCACGTCGATGAACGGCGGGTTGACCGGCACCAGCTGGTCCATGATCTGGATGATGTCGCCCACGTTCTGGCCCCGCGGCGGCGGGATGATCTCGAAGCTGAACAGGGTCCGCTTGGCCTGGGACAGGTGGTCGATCACGCGCATCGGTCACTCGTTTCGCAGATGTTCAGGGTCCGCTCGCTGTTCCCGGCCGGGCCGGGCGCCGTCAGTCCAGGTTCGCCGCCAGCCAGTCGTTCGCCTCGTCCAGGGTCAGTCCCGCGCGCGCCGCATAGTCGGCCACCTGGTCGGGACCGATGCGACCGACGCCGAAGTACCGCGCCTCGGGGTGGCCGAAGTACCAGCCCGCCACCGAGGCCGCCGGGTCGATGGCGCACGACGTGGTCAGCGCGCAGCCCGTCGCGGCCTCAGCGTCCAGCAGCGCGAACAGCGCCTTCTTGGCCACGTGGTCGGGGCAGGCCGGGTAGCCGGGCGCCGGGCGGATGCCCCGGTACTGCTCGGCGATCAGGCCCTCGTTGTCCAGCGCCTCGCCCGCCGCGTAGCCCCACCACTCGCGCCGCACCTTCAGGTGCAGCCACTCGGCGCCCGCCTCGGCCAGGCGATCGGCCACCGACTTCAGCAGGATGGCGCGGTAGTCGTCGCCCGCCTCCTCGTACTTCTTCACGAGGTCGGCGGCGCCCAGGCCGGCCGTCACCACGAAGGCCCCGGCCCAGTCGGCCACGCCGCCCTTCGGGGCCACGAAGTCGACCAGGCACAGGTTGGGCCGGCCCGCGGCGCTCTTGCGC
>CAINDZ010000073.1 GCA_903847545.1 uncultured bacterium
CGGCGGCCGACGGCAGCGGCAACGGCAACGGGATGGCGTCGGCCTCGTGCGCAACGGCGTCGCGGTCGCGGGCGGCGGCCGCGCGCGTGCTCATCACCACGTCGAACCAGCGGCGGCACGCGTCGCAGACGCCCAGGTGCGCGAACAGCTCGCCCTGGCCGGCGGCGGCAATCTCGCCGTCCAGCAGCAGCGCCAGTTGTTCCTGTCCGTGCTCGCAGTCCATGGCTCATCTCCCCTGGATGGACGCCGGGTCGGGCGTCCCGCTGAGCGCGCGCCGCGCCTTGAACAGGCGCGACTTGACGGCGCTCTCGGTCGAGTCGGTGATGGCGGCGATCTCGGCGTACGACAATCCCTGGTACTCGCGCAGCACCAGGACCTCGCGGTACTCCACCTTCAGCGCGGCCAGCGCCCGGCGCAGCAGGGCCAGGTCCTGGTCGCGCTCGGGGCCGTCGACGCTCGCAGCGATGGCCAGCGCGGCCTCGGGCGCCTCGTCGAGCGGCACCTGGTCGCGGCCGCGGCGCAGCTGCGACAGGCAGCGGTTGCGCGCGACGGCGAACAGCCAGCTGCGGAAGCTCTCGGGGCGGTCCAGCTGGGCGCGCCGTTCCCAGACGCGCACGAAGACGTCCTGCACCAGGTCGCGGGCCGCGTCCGCGTCGCCCAGCATGCGCAGGGCGAACGTGTAGACGGGCCGCCGGAAGCGCTCGAACAGCGCCGCGAAGGCGCGCTCGTCGCCGTCCCGGAAGGCCCCGGCCAGGTCGTGGTCGCTGGTCATCGTGTGCGCAAGCCCTCGCGCTTCGGCCGGTCGCGCCCGGCCGCGTGGTTCCCGAGGGGAGTATCCCCAAGGGGGACGCCGCGGGAAGCGGAAAGTTGCCGCTTTTGTCCGACGCAGGGTACGGAACGGCCGCCGGGTCTCGCCAACCCGGCGGCCGCCGTCGCCCTCTCCGCCGTGAGGGCCCGTGTCGAAGGGACTATTTCAGCAAGGTCATCTTGCGCGACTCGCTGAACCCCGGCCCCTCGAGCCGGCTGAAGTAGACGCCGCTCGGCAGGCCGGTCGCGTCCCAGGTCACGACATGCTCACCCGCCGCCAGGTCGCCATCAGCTAGGACGGCCACCCGTTGCCCGCGCAGGTTGTAGATGGCCAGGCGCGCGCGCCCGTCCTGCGGCAGCGTGAAGGCGATCTGCGTGACCGGATTGAACGGGTTGGGATGGTTCTGGCCGAGCACGACCGCCGCCGGGGCCGGCACCTCGCCGGGACCGCTGTCGGGGCCGTTCTCGACGCCGGTGTCGCTGCCCGCCACCAGCAGCCCGCTGAACGTGATCTGGTCGATGTAGATGTCGTCGGTGTCGTCGCTGGCGTCGCAGCGGAAGCGCAGCTTGGCCGTCGTCGGGTAGGCGAAGCTGGACCGCGGGATGCTCACGAGACCGCGCACGTAGGCCCCGTTGTTGAAGTTGGTGCCCGCCACGAAGGTGGCCGCCCGCACCCACGCCGTGCCGTTGAAGTACTCGAGGAAGAAGTCCTCCCCCGTCTCCATGCCGACGGCGCGGTAGTAGAACTCCACCTTCAGGTCGGCGTAGCGCGTCACGTTCAGGCCGGCCTTGCTGTAGAACGACGAGGCCACCAGGCTGTTGTCCTGGATGTTCGCCGCGGCCTTGCCCTGGCGCGCCAGCGTCGTGCCCGTGTAGCGCAGCATGTCGATGCCGCCGTCGACGTAGTTGCCCATGCCGAGCTCGAAGTTGTCGAACGCGATGGTGACCCAGGTGCCCACGGCGGCCGTGACG
>CAINDZ010000074.1 GCA_903847545.1 uncultured bacterium
CCAGCCGCAGCACGTCGGCCAGGCCCAGCGGCGCCCCGGTCCCGGGGGGCGCGCCGGCCGCGGCCGCCGGCCCCGTCGCCAGGCAGGCGAGGGTCGCACCCAGCAACACGACCGGCCCGCGCAGCCGGCTTGTCGATCCCGCACACTTCACGATCATCCACCTCCATGCCGGCGGCCGCGAGGGCGGCCGCCCCGTCAGTCGGACGCGCGCCGGAACAGCGCCACCGCGCCGCCGAACGCCGCCACACCCATCAACGCCAGCATCGACAACTCGCGGGCCAGGTCGCCCGCGCCGGCCCCGCGCAGCAGCACGCCGCGCACGATGGCCATGAAGAAGCGCATCGGGTTCAGCCAGGTCAGGGCGCGCGCCCAGGCCGGCATGTTCTGCACCGGGAAGAAGAACCCGCTCAGCATGATGGCGAACACCAGGAAGAACCACACGGTGAACACCGCCTGCTGCTGCGTGGAGCTGACCGCCGAGGCCAGCAGGCCCAGCCCCAGCGTGACCAGCAGGTACAGCAGCACGCCCAGCAGCAGCACCAGGGGCGAGCCGGTCATCGGCACGTGGAACCACGCCATCGCGAAGACGGTGGCCAGCATCAGGTCCACCAGCGCGATCAGCCCGAAGGGGATGGTCTTGCCGGCGATCATCTGCAGCGGCGACAGCGGCGTCACGCGGATCTGCTCGAGCGTCCCCAGTTCCTTCTCGCGCACCACGGCCAGGCCCGTCACCAGCGCCGAGACGATCGTCACCAGGATGACGATGACGCCGGGCACCATGTAGAGGCGGCTCTCCAGTTCGGGGTTGTAGAGGAAGCGCACCGCGGGCGTGACCGGTTGCGCGCCCGCGCGCCCGTTTTCTGCCGCCAGGCGGGCGGCCTCGCGCGTCAGCAGCGCCTCGGCGTAGCCGGCGCCGCGGCCGCCGACGCTGCTGTTCGAGCCGTCGACGGCCAGGCCCACGGCGGGGCTGCGCCCGTCGGCGACGTCGCGCGCGAACCCCTCGGGGATGTGCACCGCGATGTCGCAGCGGCCGTCGCGCAGCAACCGGCCCAGCTCGGCCTCGCCGTCGGCCGCCGGGCCGGTCGTGAACGTGACGCCGTGGGGGAATGCCTCGGCCAGGCGGCGGCTGAGCGGCGTGCGGTCGTCGTCCAGCACCGTCACGCGCAAGTGGCGCAGGTCGTTGTTCAGCGCGTACGACATCACCAGCAGCTGGAAGATGGGCAGCACCAGCACCAGCCGCAACAGGGCCGGGTCCCGGCGCAGCTGCCGGAATTCCTTGCGCACCAGTGTTCGCAACACCGCCATCGCGCCTACTCCAGCCGCAGCCGGAAGCTGCGGATCGCCAGGACCAGCAGCACCACGGCCTGGGCGACAAGGATCGCCGTCTCGTGGGGGAACCAGTTGACGCCGCGCAGCATCACGCCGCGCAGCACGACCAGGAAATGCGTCGCCGGCAGCACGCGGCAGATCACCTGCAGCGGCGCCGGCATGCTGGCCACCGGGAACATGAACCCCGAGAGGATCATGGTCGGCAGCATGGTGGCCGTCACGGCGGCCATCATCGCCACGCGCAGGCTCGAGGCCTTGGCCGAGATCAGCAGCCCGGCCCCCAGCGCGATCACGATGAACAGCAGGCAGTAGCCCGCCAGCGCGAACCACGAGCCGTTCATCGGCACGTGGAACACGAAGCGCCCGATGGCCAGGATCAGCGCCGCGTCCATCGCCCCGAGGGCGACGTAGGGCAGGACCTTGCCGATGATGACCTGCGCGGGACCGACCGGCGTCGTCAGGATCTGCTCGAGCGTGCCGGTCTCCTTCTCGCGGGCGATGGCGATGCTGGTGAGGATCGCGCAGATCATCATCAGCACCAGCGCCACCAGCCCGGGCACCACGAAGTGGGCGCTGCGCAGCTCGGGGTTGAACCACACGCGCGGCCGCACGGCGAACGGCAGGCCGCCGGCCGGCTCCCGCGCGGCCAGGCGGCGCGACTCGCGCTGCACCACGGCCTGCAGGTAGTTGGCGGCCAACGCCGCGGTGGTGGCGTCCGAGCCGTCGACCAGCACCTGCACCGTCGCCGGGTCGCCGGCCGCCAGCGAACCCGCGTAGCCGCGGGGAACGACCAGCGCGGCCAGCCACCGGCCCTGCCGGAAGCCGGGCTCGACCTGCGTCGCCTGCTCCAGGCGCGCGACCTCGACGATGAAGCCGCCGGCGCCCAGCGACCGCACCAGCTCGCGGCTGCGGTCGGAGTGGTCCTGGTCCAGCACCGCCACCGGCAGGTCGTGCATCTCCATGTCGATGACCGCGCCGTACAGGGCGACCATGACCACCGGCATCAGCACGGCGACGGCCAGGCTGCGCCGGTCGCGCAGGATGTGCAGCAGCTCCTTGGCCGCCAGTGCCCGCACGCGCCTCATGCGTCCACCAGCCTCAGGAAGACGTCCTGCATGTCGCGGCCGCCGGTCAGCGCCTTCAGGCCGCGCGGCGTGTCCAGCGCCACCAGCTTGCCCTGCACCATGATGGAGACGCGCCCGCAGTACTCGGCCTCGTCCATGTAGTGCGTGGTGACGAACACGGTGGTGCCGGC
>CAINDZ010000075.1 GCA_903847545.1 uncultured bacterium
CCCACGCCGACGGACGCGAGCTGGACCTGGACCGCGCCCGAGATGCAGTCGGGCTACCTCACGGTGCTGGTGACCTGCCGCGACGCCTTCGGCAACACGACGACCGCCCGCTCCGGCGACTTCTCGGTGGTGCTGTCGAGCAGCGGCGCGCCCGCGCCGGGCCTGCCCACGCGCCCGGTGCTGGCCGGCGCCTTCCCCAACCCGTGCAATCCCGGCACGACGATCCGCTTCCGCCTGCCCCGCGCCCTGTCGGCGCGCCTGGACCTGTTCGCCGCCGACGGCACGCGCGTGCGCGCCCTGGCGGCGGGCGACTTCGCCGCCGGCGACCACGACCTGTTCTGGGATGGTCGCGACGAGCAGGGCCGCGACGTGGCGTCGGGCACCTACCTCCTGCGCCTGGACGCCGCCGGCGAGCAGCAGGTGCACAAGCTGGCGCTGGTGCGTTAGCAAGCCTCTCCAAGGATTTGGCACTGGCGCGATAACGGCACGCGGCGGCGTGTGCGCGTGTCGAAATCTCATCCGGTTGACCTATCAACCAATTTGCGCGCGCAGATAGCCGTTACGGGGCCGGCAAATGGTTGACTAGTCAATCAGTCAAAAAAAAAGACCACGCGCGCGCGGCCGGCCCCGTCAGGGCCGGGCACAACCCGTTGATCAGTCAACCAGTCGAAAAAAGAGACTACGCGCGCGCCACCGGCCGCGCCGCGACCAGCACCTCGGTCGCCAGGAACGGCCACGGCGTGCGGTCGGGGCGGAACAGCGACGCCCGCGCCATGTCGCGCAGCGCGCCGGCCGGCAGCACATCCATGGGGGCGGTCATGCGGCAGTCGGCGAACGGCTCGAAGCCGCTGCGGCGCAGCAGGGCAATGATTTCGCGACGGCGGTAGATACGCGCCCGCGCGAAGCGGTCGTGCAGGCGCTTCGGCCACCAGCTGACCAGGGGCACGCGGTTCCAGGGGAGCAGCGGCAGGTCGGCGCCGTGCGTCTCGAACAGCCACCAGCGGTTGGGCACGGTGATGACGAGCACGCCGCCGGGCTTGAGGATGCGGCGCATCTCGGCCAGGGCCAGCGACTCGTCGACGACGTGCTCGAGTACGGTGAACGACGTGACGACGTCGGCGCAGGCATCGGGCAGCGGCAGCGCGCCGCCGTCCGAGAGCACGGTGCGCACGCGGTCGCCTGTGCCCAGGCGCGCGCACGCGGCCGCGAAAGCCTCCAGCTCGGCGGGCACGACGTCGATGCCCGTCACGCTCGCGACATCATCGAGGAAGCGCAGCGTCTGCGCGCCGTTGCCGCAGCCGAAGTCGACCAGGTGGGCGCCGCCGCCGGGCGGCAGCAGCGGGCGCACCAGGCGCGCGCGGCGCTCGAGCACGAACTGGCCCGCGTCGGCAGGCTTGCCGGTCGCCAGGTGGGCGGGCGCGCCGCTTGCACCCGCACCCGCAGGCCCGCGCTCAGCGCCCATCGACCAGCCACCCCAGCTTGCCGGTGAAGGCGTCGACCAGCGGCGTGGCCGCGGCGTCGCCGGCGGCGGCCGCGCCGCCCAGCAGGAAGCCCTCGCGGCCGCGCGCCTCCCACGCTGCGGCATCGGTGTAGAGCCGCGGCTTGACCTGCCACGGCGCGCCGCGCTCGGGGCAGAAAGTGGTGCAGTTGCCGCACTCGTTGCAGAGCTCGGCCAGCACCAGGTACTGCGAGCGCGACTTGAGCGGCGGGCGCACGCCGGTGGGCACCGACAGGAAGGCGTTGTTCGGGCACACGGTGACGCAGTTGCCGCAGGCGGCACAGTCGAACATCTCAAGGTCGTGGTCGACCACGCGCAGCGGGTCGTGGACGGCGGCGGCGGTGTAGCGCGCACAGCCGTCGGGCATTGCCAGCTGCGCCGCGGCGTGGGCCGACGCACTCGGGCTGCCGGCCGCCGCAGCCTGCCGCTCGCAGTGCGCGCGCCACGCGGCCAGGTCGGGCGCCTTCGCGGCCTTCATCTGCTTGGCCAACGTGCGCAGGCCCTGCGCCAGGCGGCCGTAGCCGCCGGGCTTGAGAAGGTCGCTGCACACGGTCACCGGCAGCAGGCCCAGGCCGACCATGCCGGCCACGTTGTCC
>CAINDZ010000076.1 GCA_903847545.1 uncultured bacterium
CGCATGGTCACCGGCTCGTTCCTGGTCAAGAACCTGCTGCTGGACTGGCGCCACGGGCGCGACTGGTTCTGGGACTGCCTGGTCGACGCCGACCTGGCCGCCAACAGCGCCAGCTGGCAATGGATCGCCGGCTGCGGCGCCGACGCGGCGCCGTACTTCCGCGTCTTCAACCCCGTGCTGCAGGGGCGCAGGTTCGACCCAGATGGGGCCTACGTGCGCCGGTGGGTGCCCGAGCTGGCGAGCGTGCCCCTGAAGTGGCTGCACGCGCCGTGGGAGGCGCCGGGCGGCGCGGCGGCGGGCACGGACTATCCCTCGCCTGTGGTGGAGTTGGGCGCATCGCGCGCTCGGGCGCTGGCGGCCTATCAGGACATGAAGCGCGGCTGAGGCCGCAGGTTGTGCCGGCGCAGGTCCGGCGCGAACGGCAGAAAGGCCACGCCGATGCGCATCGCCGTTGTCCATGACTATGCCGACGCCTTCCGCCGCGCGCCCGCGTTCGCGCGGCTTGCCGGGCATGAGGTCGTCGTCAGCACGTCCGCCGCCGGCGGCCAGGGCGGCGTGGTCGCCGCGGCGCAGGGCTGCGAGGCGCTGGTGCTGACGCAGCAGCGCGTGCCGCTGACGCGCGCGATGATCGCGCAGCTGCCGGACCTGCGCTTCGTGTGCCAGACCGGCCGGAACCTGGACCATGTGGACGTGACGGCCTGCGCCGAGCGCGGCATCGTCGTGTCGGTGGGTCGCCGCAGCAGCGCCGGCCCCCACTCGACCACGGCCGAGCTGGCGTGGGCGCTGATCCTGGCCTCGCTGCGGCAGCTGCCCTACGAGGCGGCGCGGCTGCGCGGCGGCCACTGGCAGTCGACGGCCGGCACCCGCCTGCACGGCCGCACGCTGGGCGTGTACGCGTTCGGGCACATCGGCGCCGCGGTGGCGCGCGTGGGCCGCGCGTTCGGCATGGACGTGGTGTGCTGGGGGCGCGAGGGCTCGCTGGCGCGGGCTGCGGCCGAGGGGTTCGCCGCCGCGCCCGACCGCGCCTCGTTCTTCGCGGGGGCCGACGTGCTGACGTTGCACCTGCCGCTGAAGGCCGACACGCGCGGCATCGTCACCGCGGACGACCTGGCGCTGATGAAGCCCGACGCGCTGCTGGTGAACACGAGCCGGGCGCCGCTCATCGCCCCGGGGGCGCTGGCCGCGGCGCTGCGGCGGGGGCGGCCGGGCTTCGCGGCGGTCGACGTGTACGAGGACGAGCCGGTCACGGGCGCGGCGCACGAGCTGCTGGCGCTGGACAACGTCCTGTGCACGCCGCACCTGGGCTACGCCGAGACGGGGACGCTGGCCTCGCTGTACGCGACGGCGGTCGAGCAGCTGCTGGCCTTTGCGGCGGGCGCGCCGTGCGACGTGGTGGAGGGCGGGGCGGCGGGGTAGGGGCGCGCCCGGGGCGCCTGTTGCGCCGGCGCAAGTGGCGCACCGGACAGGCACCGGCCTACCGCGGCCAGGCGGCCGCCAGCACCGAATCCAGAAACGCCTCCGCGTTGGCGCACGTCGGGTAGAGCGGGATGTCCAGGGCCGGCGGGTTGCCCTCGATGATCACCTGCGGCGAGTTCGGCCGGTAGCTGACCGCGGTCGTCAGGCGCAGCGTGATGCGCGTCCCGTCGGCCAGGGGATAGTCGAGCGTCCAGCGATAGGGCGCATCGCCGGCGCCCGACGGCATGCCGGCCAGGCGGGCGATGCCGTTGTCCTTCATGATGGTGACGAACATGTCGCCCGAGCTGAACGTGTTCGGGCCGCACAGCACGACGGTGTCGTAGCCCGGCGAGCCGTCGAAACGCACGACGGCCTCCTCCTCGCCGCAGGCGGCGGTGCGGCAGAAGAACGGGACCGGGCGCGACCAGTCGGCCGCGGGATGCGCCGCCAGGTCGGCCTGCAGCAGGCGCGTCTCCTCCGGCGTCCACAGCTCCAGTCCCGGGTCGCGGCCCAGCGCCTGCGGGTCCGCCTTCACGCGGGCGCCGTAATGGAAGCTCTTGAGCATGATGCGGAACGGGCGCGACGTGAAGACGCCGACCAGGGCGGGGTCGAAGGCGCCGCCGCCGTTGTCGCGCACATCCACCAGCACGCGACGGGCGCCCGAGGCGCGCAGGTGCCGGGCGAGGGCGTCCACCTCGGCGGAGAAATCCTGTTCCTGGGCGTAGTTGAACGAGACGTAGCGCAGGATCTTCGTGTCCGCCGCGCGCGTCCCGCGGACCTCCCAGAACAGGCCGGCGGCCTCGAGGGGAAATCCTCGGTACTGGGCGTCGAAGCGCGACGGTTCGCGCACGCCCGGCG
>CAINDZ010000077.1 GCA_903847545.1 uncultured bacterium
CCGAGCGCGTCCGTACTGACAGCAGCAAGGTGGGCGACGACCGGTACCGCTACAGCTTCGCGATCACGCTGCGCAACCACAAGACCGAGGCGGTCGTCGTCGACGTCCTCGAGTCGGTGGGCGGCTTCTGGGAAATGAAGGCGTCGTCGCTGCCGGCGAAGAAGGTCGACGCCTCGACGCTCTCGTTCGCGGTGCCCGTGCCGGCCGGCGGCCAGACGGTGCTGACCTACACCGTGGACGTCCGCTACTGATCCGGCGAGCCGCGGCGCAGCGCGTCGCGCAAACCCGCCAGCCGGGCATCACCGGGGGACAGGGACAGGGCGCGGTCGATGGCGGACTGCGCGCCGGACCTGTCCCCCGCTGCGTTGCGGGCCACGGCCAGGTTCGCCCAGGCCTCGCTCGCGCGCGGGTCGATGCGCGTCGCCTCGGCGAACCACCTGGCGGCCTCGGCCGGCTGCTTCAGCCTCATCAGGCAGACGCCCGCATTCAGGCGCGGCCCGGCCAGGCGCCGGTTGGCGGCCGCGGCTGCCTTGAACTCGCCCAGCGCCGCGTCTGGACGTCCATCGGCCAGGAGCTGGTTGCCGAGGTTGTGGCGCGCCAGGGCGTGGTGCGGGGCCCGTCCGGCGGCCGCCGACAGGCTGGCGCGCCGGTTGTCGTTGTCGTCGGCCAGGCGGTAGAGGGTCGCGGCGGCGACCAGGGCGTCGGCAGCGCGCGCCGTCGACATGGCGGGCGAGGCCGCCGCCGTCGCCTCTCGTCCGGCCGCAGCCACCAGCAGGGCCCGCTTGGCCGCGGCCTGGCGCGGGGCGGCCTCCGGGCCGGGGGACAGGGACTCGCGCACGAACACGAGTCCGCCGCCCTCGGCGACGGCCAGGTTCCAGCGGTGGGAGGCGACGAGGTCGGCGGCGAGGGCCGCGAACGCTCCACCGGGCCCGGCCAGGCACACGGCCTCGACGTGCCGGGCGTCGAGCATCGCCAGCGCGCGCTCCCCGCCTCCCTTGATCTCCAGGTACTCGCGCCAGAGGGCGGGCGAGTAGGCTTCCGTGCGACCGTCGATGAAGGGCTGGACCCGCGTGGTACCCAGGAGCAGGCCGCTGGCGCCAAGGTTCGCGAAGACGCGGGCGCCCGGCTGCGCCGCCAGCCGCGCGGCGCCCTCGACGGGGTACTGGGCCGTGGCGAGCCCGCTGCCGAACCGGCGGTTGACGCCCTCGGCCAGGTAGAAGCGGTCGCCGGTGATGCCGACGCCCCACGCGACCGCCGCGGCCAGGCCGACCACCGTGCCGCCAAGCGCCAGCGCGCGCGCGCCGGCGGGACGCAGGCCCAGGGCCACGCGCCCGGGCAGGGCGAACCGCAGTCCCAGGAGCGCGAACGCGACCGCATAGGGGCCCACCGCGCGCTGGCTCGCGAACGTCGCGCCGGCCGTCGCCAACCACAGGACGATGCGAAGCAGGCCGATGCGCGTGGCCGACAGGGCCACGAAGACCGCCCCGACGACCAGGCTGGCCTTGAACGCGACCAACGTGCCGGCCAGGGCGTCCGGGGTGCGCAGCAGCGGCGCCAGTTCGGCGATGGTGCGCTGCAGGTCGGTGCCGCCGGTGAACTGGCCGAGCGCGCGCAAGGGGAAGACGAGGCCCTGCACGCCGTTCGGCGTGGCCACCAGCGCCAGCAGCGACGCCAGGGTGGCCAGCCCGGCGGCGTGCAGGACCGTCCGGGACGGTCGCTGCCAGGCGTGTCCCGGCACCGGCGCGAGCAGGCCCACGGCGATGACCACCGGCGACACGGTTGAGAAACCGTGGCACTGCGCCCAAACCAGGGTCAGCCACGCCAGTCGGCCCGCTTGCGTGCGCGGGTCGACGAAGTCCCGCGGGCGCAGGCGCTCGCCGGACGCGGCGAGGGACGCGCGCAGCGATTCCAGCCAGCGCACCAGCAGGACCAGTGCGAGGTACGACACCAGCTCCGGCCGCAGGAGCAGG
>CAINDZ010000078.1 GCA_903847545.1 uncultured bacterium
GTTGGCGATGTGCGCGGCGCGCAGCATCGCCAGCGGGTCGCCGGCGCCCATGAACCGCAGCGGGATCGCCGACAGCAGCGGCCAGCCCGGCGGGAAGCAGCTGTACGGCACCTCGCCGCGGAAGCACATCCGCCAGGCGATCGCCGAGTACTGCGTGCCGTCGACCGTGGGGAAGGCATTGTTCGCGGCGGCCCACCAGCGCACGGCCAGCGCCAGGACCAGCAGGCCGAACAGGGCAACGGCACGCCACCCGCGGGGCAACAGGCCGGTGTCGTTCACTCGGGGCGGCGCGGTGTTCATCGGACCTGGAAATCCATCCGGGATGCGGGTGCGGCGCAGTCGATTCACGGCGGACCGTAGCATCGGCCACGACCCCGCGCAAGGGCACCCGCCGCGCCGACTGCGGCAGCGCCTGCCCGGCAGCATCTGCCGCCTCCACACCCCGGTCCGCCGCTTGCATCGATCCCGCAGGCGCCACCCCTTCCCGACCCAACCGCCGAGCAGGAGAGTTCCCATGATCGCTCCCGGGCCGCTGCTGTCCGTCGTCGTCGTCTGCCGCAACCAGTTGAACGCCTTGAAGTTCACGTTGATCACGCTGCGCGACCAGCCGCCGGCCGCCACGCACGAGGTGATCGTGGTCGACCAGGGCTCGAGCGACGGCACCGCCCAGTTCCTGTCCGGGCTGGCCGACAGCCCCCACCTGCGACTGGTCAACGACGAGACGGGCGAGGGCCGGACGGCCGCCCGCAACCGCGGCGCGCGCGCCTCGCGCGGTCGCTACCTGATGTTCCTGGACCCGGGCGTGGTGGTGGGGCCGCACTGGGCCGACCCCCTGCTCGAGACGATGGAACGGGACCCGCTGGTCGGCGCCGCCGCCGGCAAGGTCATCCTGCAGGACGGCCGCATCGACCACGCGGGGCTCGCGCTCCTGAAGTGGGACGTGCCCCGGCGCACGCGCCTGTCCGGGCGCAGCCTGCACGCCGGGCGGCCGGCCGACACCGCGGGCTCGCTGCGCCCGCTGGCGGTGCAAGGCCTGGCCGGCGAGGCGCTGATGGTGCGCGCCGCCGCGCACTTCGCCGTCGGCGGCTTCGACGAGAGCATGGGGCGCGAGTTCGCGCGCGCCAAGACGATGGCCGACGGCGAGCCGTCCGGCCTGGACCTCTGCCTGCGCCTGGGCGCGCGCGGCTGGGTCTGCGTCTACCGCCCCGAGAGCGTGATGACGCGCCTGCGCACCGCCGAGAACGACCCCGACTTCGACGCCCGCCACCAGGAACTGACGGCCGCGGACGACCAGGTGCTGCTGACGGCCACGTGGCTGGACCGCGCGCGCCCGGACTTCGTCGTGCCCGAGGACGGCGGCGTGCTGCCGCAGGACGGCGGCGGCATCCGCCCGTGGTTCGAGCCCAGCCTGGCGTTCCCGTACGGCGACTACCACCACGGCCGCAGCCCCGGCACGCCCGACACGGGCGCCATGGCGCCCGTCGCCTCGGTCATCGTGCCCACGTGCAACGGACTGGACGCCACGCGCCTGTGCGTCGAGGCGCTGCTCTCGCACACCGAGCCGCGCCACGAGGTGATCTTCGTCGACAACGGCAGCACCGACGGCACGCCCGACTACCTGCAGGGCCTCGCGCGCGACCACAAGCGCGTGCGCGTCGTCCTCCACCGCGACAACCAGGGCTTCGCGCGCGCCTGCAACGCGGGCCTGGCCGCCGCGCACGGCCGCCACCTGGTGCTGCTGGGCAGCGACGTCGTCGTGACGCAAGGCTGGCTCGAGCGCCTGCTCGACGCGGCCGAGCAGCAGCCGCGCGCCGGCCTGCTGGGCCCGGTCACCAACGACACGGCCGGCCTGCAGCGCCTGGACGAGTCCGCCTACGACCGCGAGAGCCTGGCCGGCCTGGACGCCTTCGCCTCGGCCCTGGCGCTGGCGCGCGCGGGCGATGTCGAGCCGACGCTGCGCCTGCCGGGCACCTGCCTGCTGGTCAAGCGCGAGCTGCTCGCGCGCATCGGCGGCCTGGACGAGGTCTTCACGCTGGGCAGCCACGAGGACAACGACTACTGCCTGCGCGCGCACCTGGCCGGCTACCGCAGCCTGGTAGTGCAGGACGTCTACGTGCACCGGCTCGGCTCGGCTGCGCCGGCGCTGACGCCCGCCGAGCACGAGGCGCAGCTGCGCCGCCAGTGGTCGGTCTTCAAGTCGAAGTGGGGGATCCCGGCGGGAACGCCGTACAGCGGCGAGCTCGAGTTGGGGGCGCTGCTGGCCGGCGGGTTCGACCCCGACCGGCACTTCCAGCCGCTGCCGGGCGCCGCGGCCCCGGCCGCGCCGGCGGCGGCGCCGGCGATGGCCTGCCTGGCCTAGCGCGCGTCAGCCGATGAAGACGCGGGGGACCGGCGCCTGGAGCCGGACCCCTTCGCGGTCCGCGCGGATGTCCAGCGACGAGTGCGACCCGCCGCGCCGCGGCTCCTTCGGTCGCACGATCTCCGGCTTGTTCAGCTCGGCGATGATCACCGGCGCCACGCGGCCGGCGATCAGCGTCGCCAGGAACAGCACGATCCAGATCCAAGGGTTGTCGTAGAGCCACTTCCGCATGTCCGTCCTTCACCGTCCGCCGGGGCTCAGGGCCCCAGGAACGTCACCTTGATGTCCTGCGCGATGCCGCCCGTCGAGTCGGTGACCGTGAATGCGAAGGGCTGCGATTCGCTGTAGCTCGTCATCGGCATCGACGCGAAGGCCGCCAGCCGGCAGTCGCCCAGCGCCGGCAACTCGACGCGATCCTGCGGGATGATGTACTGCACCCCGGCCCGGCCCGCCAGCGCGCCCGTCGCCGGCGCCAGCTTGAACACGCGCGCCTTGTCGGTCTTGTTCTGCAGGTGCAGCGTGTACTGGTTGCGGATCGTGCCGTTCTCGATGGCGAACGGCAGGCCCTGCGAGCGCAGCACCGTCACCTGGAACTCCTCGCGCGAGGTGGCCCGCACCACGAACAGCGCGGCCA
>CAINDZ010000079.1 GCA_903847545.1 uncultured bacterium
GAGGCCGCCCTTGGCGGTGATCAGCGTCGAGTAGGCCTCGCCGTGGTGCACGGGGCCGTCGCGGAAGCGGAAGATCTCGCGCGCGTGGCCGCCGTTGCGGACGGCGTAGCCCAGGCGCGCGGGGCTGAGGATGCCGGGCACCACCGTGACGTGCGCGACGTGGATCTCGGCGGCGCGGCGGGCCGGCAGGGTGATCTCGCCGCGCAGCGTCACGACCGGCGCGTCGCCGTCGACGATCCACTCCTTGCGCACGACGAGGTCGCCGTCGACGACCTCGGTGCGGATGCCCTCGTGGTCGTCGCGCGTGAAGAACGTGGCCGGCGCTGCCGCGCGCAGGTCGGCCTGCTTGGCGCAGCCTGGGCGCTGCACCACGACATGGCCCGTGTAGAAGTCGGCGCCCAGCGTGATGTCGTCGAAGTAGCCGTGGGCCAGCGTGCCCAGGGCCGGGCCGCGGCCCCAGCGCGGGAAGCTGATGCTGCGCGCGGCCAGGCCGCGGCGCGGGTTCAGCGACAGGCGCGCGGCGGCGCCCTGCAGCAGGACATCGCCGTCGTCGCCCAGGCGCGGCGTGCAGGCCACGCCCTCGGTCGGCTTCAGGTGCGGCAGCGCAGCGCGCGGCGCCACCTCGGCCCAGCGGTCGGCCGTCAGGTGGGTGCGCAGGTCGCTCGACCACAGGAAGAGGAGGTCGCGCCAGGCGGCGTCGCTGGTGTCGCCGGCCCTGGCCAGGTCGCGCGCGCGGGCGTGGCAGGTCGTGTTCAGCTCGAGGTCGCCGCGGCCGGTCGCCGCCCAGCGGTTCAGGTTGTACTTCTCCTGCTTCTTCACCGGCACGGGCTGGCCGACCGCCTCCAGGCGCAGCGGCTGGCCGCACAGCGCCGAGGGGGGCTCGTCCAGCGCCGCCGACAGCGGCGCGAAGGCGATGCCGGGCTCGGCGGCCAGCCATGAGGCAGCCTCGCGGATGATGTCCCACTCGCCCTCGGGATGGCCGGGCAGGCCGCCGTGCTCGTCGCGGTAGCGGCCGGGGCGAAAATCGAAGACCTCGGCATCGCTGCCGTAGAACAGCGCGCGGCGCGGCGTCGCCTCGTCGTCGCCGCGCAGGCGCCCGCGCCAGTGCGCCAGGAACTCGGTGCGCGTGACGTCGCCCGAGCACAGGCGCTGCAGCTTCTGGAAGTCGAACGTGTCGACCCACAGCACGGGCACCTCGGCGCCGCCGGGGCCCTGCGCGCGCTGCCAGTGCCAGCGCAGCCGCGGGTCCCACTCGGGATGAGCGTGCCAGGCGTTGTTCCATTCCATGATGACGGCGCGCGCGCCCGCGTCGCGGTACAGCGAGGCCAGGCCGCCGCTCCAGGCCATCTCGTTGACCAGCCACAGCGCCGGCTCGACGCCGAGCAGGTCGGCGGCCACGCGGCGGCCGAGGTCGAAGTTGCGCTCGTTGACCGCCGCGGGGGCCAGGGGGCCGATGACCTGGCTGTAGCCGCTGGCCACGTACTCGGCGCGGCCGTCGCGCAGCAGTTCGCGGAATCGCTCGATCCAGCGCGGGTCGATGTCGCGGATCATCTCGAGCGTCAGCCCGCACGCCTCGACCGCCACGGGCACGCCGCCCTCGGCCAGGTCGAGCAGGCGGTGGTAGCAGCGGGCGACGACGTCGGGGCGACGCGCGGGCGGGATGGACGAGTACATCAGGTTCAGGTGGAACAGCGTCCCCAGCTTCAGCATGGCCGGGTCCGGCGCCGGCTGAACAGCCGGGCGATGTGCTCGGCGGCGCGCGCGGCGCCGTTGCCGTCGACAACGCCCGTCACCGAGCGCCGCAGGCCGGCCAGGTTCGCGGGCGCGGTGAGCGCCGTCAGGGCGCGCACCAGGCTGTACTGGTCGACCTGGTCGTGGCGGCCGAGGTCGTGCACCGCGCCGGTGGCGGCCAGCATGGCCACGGTGGGCGCGTCCGCCTCGTAGTTGCTGAGA
>CAINDZ010000080.1 GCA_903847545.1 uncultured bacterium
GGCCTGTCGCTGCTGTTCATCACGCACGACCGCGACCTGGCGATGCTGGTGGCGGGGCGGCGCCTGGAGATCCGCGACGGTCGCGTGGCGGCCGCGGACGACGATCCCGCGCCGCGGGCCGCGGCGACGCCGTGGCGATCGGGCGGCGACACGTCGCGGCCCGCGCAGGCGGCGCTCGTCGCGACGGCGGTTTCCGTGCGGTACCCCGGTTCGCGCGTCGATGCGGTGGCCGGCGTCGACCTCGAACTTCGGCCGGGCCGGGCCGTGGGGCTGGTGGGTGAGTCGGGTTCGGGCAAGACCACCCTGGTCCGCGCGCTGGCGGGGCACCTGGCCCCCGGAGCCGGCGACGTGTCGGTCGCGGGCGGCCCGTTGACCGGACGCCGGGCGCGCCGCCGCGTACAGATGCTGTTCCAGGACGCGGGCGCGTCGCTGAACCCGCGGCAGAAGGTGGGCGACGCGCTGCGCGAAGCCGCGGCCGCCGCCGGCGGCGACGAGCGCGACCCGGTGCCGCGCCTGCTGGCCGAGGTCGGCTTGCCGGTGGAACTGGCGGGCCGCCATCCCCACGCACTCTCGGGAGGCCAGCGCCAGCGCGTGGCGCTGGCGCGCTGCCTCGCGGCCGCGCCCGAGGTGCTGGTCGCCGACGAACCGACGAGCGCGCTCGACGCCGCCTCGCGCGACCGCATCCTGGCGCTGCTGGGAGCCGTGATGGCCTCGCGCGGGTTGGCACTTCTTCTGGTGACGCACGACCTCGACATCGCGTCCGCGTTCTGTGACGAGATCATGGTGATGCATGCCGGCCGCATCGTCGAGCGGGCGCCGGCTTCGGCGTTGGCGTCGTTGCGCCATCCGCATGCGCGGCGGCTGCTGCAGTGTCGCCCTGCCGCTCTGGCCGCCCTGCCGCAGTGGCAAGAGATCCCGCCGCGGGAGGGGAGCGAGGGCGCGGAGCCCGGCGCGGCAGGTTGCCCCCTGGCAGGGGCCTGCCCGCTCCAGAACGCTTCCTGCTTCAAGGAGTTGCCGCCCCTGGCGCCCCTGTCCCCGGGGCACTGGTTGCGCTGCCCGCCGGCGTCCGAACTGCCACCCCCACAATTTATTGACACGTTATAGGCCAATCTCTATATTCAGCCACCAGTTGCGGCACGGCGCCCGGACCCCACGTCCCCGGTGTTCCAAAGTGCCCCGAGGACCGGCGGAAACGCCCCAATTCAGCAAGGCAACCCCACGCTGCCCGGCTAAGGTCCAGTGCGAAATACAGTCCCGTTCGCGGGTTCCCTCCGGAACCCAGAGCCAGCCGGATTCGTCCCCACGGAAAGGAGCCGCCGTATGCTCCGGCGTCACCGGATCCACCGGGTTTTGCCCCTTCTGGTACTGATGCTGATCACGGTGGCGATGGCCGGGAGCGCCCTGGCCCAGACGGGCTCCATTCGGGGCGTGATCCGCGACAGGGAATCCAACGAGACACTGGACTACGCGAACGTGCTGCTGGTCGGCTCGACGCGAGGAACGATGTCGCTCGGCGGCGGCACGTTCATGTTCAGCAACCTCGAGCCCGGCAGCTATACCGTCAGGGTGCTCTACCTGGGCTATGCTCCCGTGGACAAGTCCGTCACCGTGGCGCCCGGCGGGGTGCAGACGCTGGCGTTCGACCTCGAAGCGGTGGTCGTGCAGACGCTCGACGACATCGACGTCACGGCCGAAGAGTACATGGTCGACATCAAGAACGCCGTGACCGAGCACACGGTCAGTTCCGAGACCTTCGAGAAGTACGCCATCGACTCGGTCGAGGACGCCATCTCGAAGCAGGCCGGCGTCGTCTACAAGGCGGGCGAGCTCTACGTCCGCGGCGGCCGCTCGGGCGAGGTCTCGATGCAGATGGACGGCGTGGCCGTCGACAACCCGCTGGGCACCGGCTCCATGGAAGTCTCGTCGCTGGCCGTCGAGAACATGGCCATCGCGACCGGCGGCCTCGACGCCAAGTACGGCAACGCGCTGTCCGGCGTCATCAACATCACGACGAAGGAAGGCGGCAAGAAGTTCGGGGGCGGCGTCCGCTTCCTGACCGACGACTTCGGCCGTCAGGACAAGACCTTCACGAACTACGACCGCCTCGAGTACGGCTTCGGCGGCCCGTCGCCGCTCAAGGGCCTGACGTACTACCTGGCCGGCGACCTGCAGTTCACCGACACCGAGAACACCTCGGTGGCGCACAGGCCCGAGTACAAGCTGAACCTGGGCGACACCACCCTGTTCAAGTTCCGCCGCCGCCAGTTCAACCAGGCCAAGGGCTCGGCCAAGCTGGCGTGGACCGTGAACCAGGACAAGAAGGTCACCGCCGAGTACTCGTACACCACGACGCTGGGCGAGGGCTACGCGCCCAACTGGAGCGTCGAGGGCTACGCCCGCCGCGTGCTGTACATGTCGGAAGTCATCTACCGCAGCAGCTTCGGCGACTGGCTGTCCACCGGCCGCAACATCCCGGTGTACTACGGCCCCTGGTACGACAACATGCTGGTCACCGCCCGCACGGCGATGGTGGTCGACGTGCGCAACAGCAGCGAGCGCCGCGTCGCGCTGCCGATCCTCGAGGTCCGCAGCGCCACCGACAACCAGCTCTACACGGTGGTCGCGCAGGCCCAGTTCGACGGCTTCCGCTACCCGTACGGCGCCTTCTCGACGGTCGCCGAGGACAGCTCGTACGCGAGGTTCAACGCCGCGAACCAGCTGACCCAGAGCAAGTCGATCGGCCAGGTGGCCAAGGTCGTCTGGCACCACAACCTGGACCAGAGCACGTTCTACGCGCTGCGCCTGGGTCTGGTCGCCTTCGACAGCCGCATCGACGTGCAGGGCAAGGACCCGTGGGAATACAACCACGGCGGCATCTGGTCGCCGGGCCTGTTCCTGGGCCAGACCCGCATCTACCAGGGCGGCACCTCGTACTACTCGGATCCGCTGAGCCCGTACTACGTGACGAACAGCGACGTGGCGTTCTACTCCGAGGAGTACAGCCGCACGTACAGCCTGGGCGGCGAGCTGGTCAGCAGCCGCTGGAAGGGCCACATGGCCGAGATGGGCCTGGGCGTGCGCTACAACGACCTGCAGCGGTACGCGCTGAACAGCCCGGCCATCATGCGCCAGAACACCGCCGGCGAATGGTCGCTGGGCGGCAACCGCAACGTGTTCCACACCTACAATCCCGAGGCGTACTGGTACGTACAGGACCGGTGGGAATACGAGGGCATGGTCGTCAACTACGGCCTGCGCTACGACATGTTTTCGCCGGGCTCGGCGGCCGCCATCGAGCTGGCCAACGACTCGGTCAACGCGAACGTGATCAAGTACAAGACCGCGTTCCAGCCCCGCCTGGGCTTCGCGTTCCCGATCACCGAGCGTGACGGCTTCAGCTTCCACTACGGCCGGTTCGTGCAGTTCCCGGACCGCCAGTACCTGTTCGCCTCGCAGGACCCTGTGGGCAACGCAGGTACCCTGGGCAACCCGAACCTGGAGCCGATGACGACGGTCCAGTACTCGTCGGGCATCAAGCACCAGTTCAACGACTTCATCGCCGGCCAGTTCTCGCTGTACAGCAAGGACATGTACGACCTCATCGCCGCCACGCAGGTGACCGACGAGTCGACCGGCCAGACGCTCGCGCGCTACATCAACAAGGCGTACGCGTCGTCGCGCGGCATCGAAGTCTCGCTGGAGAAGCGCTACAGCCAGAACTACGAGTTCGACATGAGCTACACCTACTCGTTCGCCGACGGTGTGGCCTCGGACACGGAGTTCGGGTCGAACCCCGAGGGCCTGCAGTACCTGCCCAACCAGGAGCTGCCGCTCGACTGGGACCAGCGCCACACGCTGAACGTGCGGTTCCTGCTGGCCGAGCCGGGCACCTGGTCCTCGTCGTTCTCCTTCTCGTACGGCAGCGGCATGCCGTGGACGCCGTTCGACCGCTTCGCCAAGCGCCAGGACCCCATGATGGAGAACAGCGAGCGCCTGCCGGCGACCTACTCGCTGGACATCCAGCTCGAGCGCAACGTGAACCTGTACGGCAAGCGCCTGTCGCTCCAGTTGCAGGCGTTCAACCTGCTGAACCAGGACGTTGTCGTCGCCCAGGGCGGCGCCGGCATCGCGCCGGGCATGATCAACGGCGCGCAGAGCCTGGGCATCGGCCACCTGACCGAGACCGGCAAGTACGGCGCCGCGCTCCTGCAGGACGCGAACGGCGACGGCGTCGACGAATACATCCCGATCGTGGATCCGCGGACCTTCGGCGAGCACCGCCTGTTCCGCCTGGCGATCGGCTACTACTTCTAGGACCAGGGGCGACCGCGCCGCGGCCTGCCGCGGCATCGGAAAGGATGGCAATGATCGCGACTCTCAAGGTCCCGCAGCAGCGGCGGTGGACGGCGGCAGCGTCGTCGGTCGTGGGGCTCCTGCTGGTGGTTGCCCTGGCGGCGCCCGCCCTGGCGTTCAAGGACGTTCCCAATCCCGTGCTCGACCGGGGCTACAACCCGAACGGGATCTTCATCCTCGACGGCTCCTACGTCATGAACGTGGGCGAGGTGCAGATCAACATCACGAACTGGGGCCTGATCGGGTCGACGTATTCGCTGACCCGCCCCTGGTCCGATGCGCCGTCGTGCCAGTGGCCGGCCGGTTCGGGCAACGAGTACCTCTGGGGCGCCGGCCTTTGGGTGGGCGGCGTCGTGCTGGGTGAGCGCCTGGTCTCGGCCGGCGGCTGGGGCAGCGAGATCTACCCGCTGGACGAGGTCGAGTACACCATCTACGAGGCCATCGACGGCCGGCTCGTGCGCCCGTCCGGCAACCCGGACGCGAGCGGCCGCCGCCGCCCGATGACCGGTGACGACGACGACGACGACGGCGTCTCGGACGAGGAAACCCTCAACGGCTTCGATGACGACGAGGACGGGCTGGTCGACGAGGACTTCGGCCAGATCGGCAACCAGATGCTGGTGCTGACGAACTACGACAACACCCGTCGCGCCCAGGAGGCGTACCCGGACCACACGCCGATGAACCTCGAGATCGTCCAGACGTCGTTCCAGTGGGAGAACGACCTGGTCGACGACTTCGTCGGGTTCGACTACAAGATCACCAACGTCGGCGTCACCGACATCAACAAGGTGTACATCGGCTTCTTCGCCGACAGCGACATCGGCCCGCGCGGCACCAGCGGCACGTCGGACGACGACATGGCCGGCTCGTGGCCCCTGACCAAGGGCAGCCCGGGCATGGTGCGCGCCTCGGACGGGCAGTTCGTGCCCATCCAGGTCGGCTACATGTACGACGCGTCCGAGACCGAGCTGCTGGACGGCTACTTCGGCATCGTGTTCCTCGGCCACAACGTCGACCCGGCCGGCATCAAGGCGCCGCCTGCGGTCAGCATGCGCACCTTCCAGGCCTTCGCCGGCAACGCCAGCTTCGAGCAGGGCGGCGACCCGAGCAACGACGACGAGGCCTACCAGCTCCTGAGCGCCGTGCGCGAGGACTGGGACAACAACACCCCGACCGGCAAGCAGTCCGACTTCCGGTTCCTGGTCTCGGCCGGACCGTTCTCGGTGCTGGCCCCGGGCGAGAGCCTGAACTTCCAGGTCGGCATGGTCATGGGCTCGGGCCTCGGCAACGAGGACGGCGGCCAGGGCCTGCTGGCCAACTGCGCCGAGGCGTGGCTGACCTACTCGGGTATCTGGGTCAACGACATCGTCAGCGTTACGACGCACGGCGGCACGACCCTGGACCCGGGCGTGGGCGGCCGCGAGACGATGCTGTGCCGCGAGGA
>CAINDZ010000081.1 GCA_903847545.1 uncultured bacterium
CGGCGCCGGCGTCGCCGCCGCGGTCGTCGTCGGCGCCGGCGCGGCCGCCGCCTTCGCCGCCAGGGCGTCGTCGATGACCTTGATGCCCTGGAACGCCAGGTCGGCCGATTCCATCAGCGACTTCTTCGCCGCCTCGGGATTGTGGAAGCCGTCCGAGTTCTCGGCGGTCCAGTATTCCCACAGGATGTGCGCGCGCAGGTGGTAGTCCTGCGCCTTGGTGATGACCTCGGCCGGCAGGCCGGCGGCCTTGCCCGCCACGATCTTGTCGATCAGCAGCGAGATGCGGAACTCTGCCTTGCGCATCTTGCCGCGGACGTGCGCCTTCACCGAGTCGATGGTGTACCGCGCCTGCTCCTCGGTCCACGTGTCGTGGCACTTCAGGCAGGTGTCCTTCAGGTTCACGCGCGGCGTCACGGCGAAGTGCGACGTGTAGGTCTTGCCGCTCTTGCCCTTCATCTTCGGCATGTGGCAGGCGTCGCAGCCGGCCCCGGCCTTGTCGTGCACCGAGCCGTAGTACGTCTCGGACTCGGGATGCTGCGCCTTCCACAACAGGCCGCCCGTCAGGGCGTGCTTGAAGTCGAGGAAGTGCATCTGCTGGGTGTAGTGCTCGTACAGGCTGAACACGTTCTTGTACGGCAGGTGGTTGGTCACGTCGTTGTCGTAGCCGACGGACTTCTTGGACGTGTCCGCGATGCGCGGGTCGTAACCGTCGTTGCACGTGTACTCGACGTGGCACTGACCGCACTGCAGGCGCGTGTCGTAGCGGTCGAGCAGCGCGATCTTGCGCATGAACCCGCGCTCGCCCATCTCGAGCACCTTGATGCCGGTGCGATTGGGGTCGTTGTGCCACAGCGTGTCCTTCTCGGGGCGGGTGAGCGCCTCGATGAGGCCGTCGCGCACGATGCGCGGCTTGGCGGCGTGCGGGTCGTGGCAGGTGATGCAGTTGAGCGCGTAGTTCACGTCGCGCGCCAGGTCGACGACGTTCGAGGTCCGCGACCAGGTGGCATTCGGGTCGGGGCGCCCCAGGTACGCCCACTTCAGGATCTGGTCCTGCGTCTTGCACTGCAGGCAGGTCGGGTTCGCGGCGGCCGCCGTCTGCGGCAGGAACGCCTTGTGCTCGTTCGTCTCCGGCTTCGTGTCCTCGACGATGTCCCAGACCTTGCCCTTCTGCAGCACGTATTCCCAGCCGTCCTTCGGCTGGAAGCGGCCGCCGTAGGCGCGGTCGACGACGTAGTGGTCCACGAGCATGTTCACGTGGCTGCGCGTCAGCGCGTGCTCCTTCGTGAACCCGTGCCCGGCCATCAGCTTGTCCCAGTAGGGGTCGGGCGAGCGGCTGGTCAGCTGGCTCTTCTCGTCACGCGCGGGGCGATGGTAGGAGACCTGCAGGAAGCTCTCGAGTTGTTCCTTGTGGCACTTGCCGCAGGCGTCCCACGAAAGGTCGGTGGCCGGGCGCGTGTCGGGGCCGGGATTGTCGACGTGGCGCTGCAGGCCCTGGTGGCAGTTCGTGCACGCCAGCTTGGCGTGGCTGCCCATCTGGTGGAGCTCGCGCACCTGCTCGTGGCACTCGTAGCAGGTGGCGGCCGGCGGCGCCGTCTCCTTCTGCGCGGCCGCGGCGGGCACGGCCGCAAGGCACGCAAGCAGAAGCAGCAGCGCGACCAGTTTCCTGTCCTTCATGGGGCACTCCTTCCCGAGGGTGGTGGCGGGGCGTTGGGATTGACGCCAGCGTAGGCCACCATCGGAAAGCGCTCTACAAATATGAGCGAATTCCCGCGAAAAACAGGCAGTTTGTGGACATCGAAGCTCCAAAAGATCCGCACTTCACCGCCGTGTGCGAGTGCAAAAAAAAGGGCGGCCCGTACAGCGGGCCGCCCTTCGTCGTCGTCGTGCGTCAGCGCACTTCCACCGTGCACTTGTCGATCGTCATCAGCTTCGTCGTCGCGCCCGCCGGCTTCGTGCCGTGCGACGCCAGCTTGGGCAGCACGTCCAGGCCCTCGACCACCTCGCCGAAGATGGTGTGCTTGCCGTCCAGCCACGGCGTCGGCACGAAGGTCAGGAAGAATTGGCTGCCGTCGGTGCCGGGCCCCGCGTTCGCCATCGAAAGCAGACCCGGACGGTCGTGCTTCACCTTCGGGCTGAGCTCGCCGTCGAAGCTGTAGCCGGGGTTGCCGGTGCCGGTGCCCAGCGGGCAGCCGGCCTGCGCCATGAAGCCCGGGATGACGCGATGGAACTTGATGCCGTCGAAGAAGCCCAGGCGCGCCAGGTAGATCATGTTGGTCGCGTGCATGGGGGCCACGTCGGGCATCAGGCGGATGGTCAGCGGGCCTTCGCTGGTGACCATGCGGATGTAGTACTTGTGCGTGCCGTCGAACGCCGCAACCTTCGGCGGGGGCAGCTGGGTCTTCCACTCGGCGACGGCCTTGTCGACCTTGGCGGCGGCGATCTGCGCATCGATCGCGGTGACGGCCTTGTCGGTGGCCGTGAGGCTCTTGCCGGCCAGGACGCCGGGGCCCGCGGCCTTGGCGGGGGTGGCCGGCGCGGCCTTGGCGGCGGGGGTCGCAGGAGTCGCGGGAGTGGCCTTCTGGGCCTCTTCGGCCACGGCCAGGGCGGCGCCCAGGATGGCGATCGCCAGCACGGCCACGGCCGCAAGACGCAGGTTCTTCATCGTTTCTTGACCTCCAACGAGGGTGGCAGGGACAACCGCGGGTCGCGGGATGTGCGCGGCACAGGATAGTCCACGAACGGCGGGCGGTCGAGTTCCGGGTGCCGAATTGACACCGGCCCCGGGGGGCGGGTAGCATCCGGCGGTCCTGCGGCGCCCGCGGCGCGCCTTTCGTGACCATCTTCCGTGAAACGGCGGCCCCCGTGGCGAAGTTCCGCC
>CAINDZ010000082.1 GCA_903847545.1 uncultured bacterium
CGCGCCTCGACCACGCCGACGGTCGGCGCCTTCGGCCCCGCCTACAACAACATGTGGGCGATGGCGAACGTGATCTCGGCCAACAGCGGCTACAGCGGGCCGGGCTGGGGCGACGGCTTCAGCGACGTGAAGTACCTCGAGAGCCACGACGAGAACCGCGTCGTGTGGTCGGTGAACACGAATGGATCAACGGGCGCGCAGGCGATCGGCGGGCTGCAGAAGGCGCGCCTGGGCGCCATCGTCTCGCTGACGTCGGTGGGCATCCCGATGATCTTCAACGGCCAGGAGATCGGCTCGGGCGAGCTGCGTCCGGCCAACCCCACCATCACCAAGATCAACTGGGCCGCGGCCGATGCCTCGCTGCGGCTGGCGTACAAACGGCTGATCAACCTGCGCCTGACGCGTCCGGCCCTGCAGAGCGAGTACACGTTCTTTCCCTGGCGCGGCGGCAACCTCGACCAGACCGAGTACACGCTCACGTACTGGCGCAGCTCGACGTCGAACAGCGCCGCGGCAGAGATCGTGGTGGCCTGCAACTTCGACCACCTCGACCACACCTGGAACGTGTCGTTCCCCGCGAGCGGCGCCTGGGTGAAGCTGGACCTGGCGAACGACAACGTGCAGGTCGAGACCATCACCGGCGCCTCGCGGCCCACCACCCTGCCCGCCTCGTCGGCGCTCATCTGGATCAAGGCCGACGGCAGCACTGGGGTGCCGCAATAGACGTCACGCCAGCCCCGAGAAGATGCGCGACCCCGGCCACCCGGGGTCTTCGCATGTGTCCCGAAAGTGTCCCTTAGGTCTTGCGCATGATGGACTAAGTGCTATCTTTATTCCCATGGACTCGCCCCGACCGTCCTCAGATGATGAGAATCCATCTCAATTCATCACCGGCGCGTTGCCATATGTGAGTTGTGCGATCAATCGATGACAAAGGAGTCCATGATGAAGACCTTGTTCATGTGCCTGGCCCTGGCGGCCACGCTGGCCGCCACCCCCGCCGCGGCCGCCTGCTCCATCTCCGGCAACTGCACGGCCGTGCCCAACGTGGCCCCCGCGTCCGCGGGCTGGACGTACACGCTGGTGGTCACCTGGGACACCGGCACCAACTACGCCCTCAGCCACCTGGACCTGCTGCTGGACACCGTGGGCGCGCGCTGCTCGTGCGCCGACATCGCCGAGGGTCTGGTGCTGGCGAACCCGGCCGGCAACTCGGACGGCGAAGGCGGTTGCGCCGTCCCGTACCTCGTCGCGCTCGAGTGCCAGGGCGACCCGAGCATCCCGGGCGTCGGCGGCATCCTGCTGAAGTTCGAGCCGAACGAAGCGGACTGCCAACCGGGCGCCACGGGCACGGCCACGTTCACCTTCGGCTCGCCGCTGCCGCCGGTGCCGGTGGACGAGGACATCCTCTCCCTGGTCGACAAGTTCTCGACGCAGCACTGCTTCGGGCAGCTGACGGGCGTGTTCCCGGGCATGGCCTGCAACCCGGTCGTCGACGAGCCGCGCGCGTGGGGCGAGGTCAAGGGCCTGTACCGCTAGGGTCCCGCGGGGCGGCCTGCACCGCCCCAAAGGGATGAAGGCCGCCCCTCTTTGAGGGGCGGCCTTCGCTTTGCCTGGCACGTGCAGACGCGCGTCACTCGATCGCGAGCAGCCCCCGCCGCGGCGCGTACGTCACGCGCGCGCCCTCGAAGACCCCCGCGCCGAGGATGCCCTCCACCCCGGCCAGCAGCAGCGCCGTCTCCAGCAGCATCGGCAGCGAGCCGAACGCGAGCGGAACCTGCCGGCCGCAGATGTCGACCTGCTGGTTGACCAACTCGACCTCGAACTCGCCGAAGCCGGGGAAGAAGTCGCGGTCGCGGCCCACGCGGGGCAGGCCCTGCGCCAGCGACGAGTGCAGGTACGAGAGCTTGGCGCCGGTGTCGAAAAAGAGGCGCCTGCCGTGGCCGCCCACGCCGACCTGGACGATCGGCACGCCGGTGAAGTACTCCAGGTGCGCGGTGTGTCCCGCGCACGGCATCTCGTCGACGGAGAACGTGGCCGTGCCCGCGTCGAGGTCGAGACGCATGTCGTACCGCGACAGGATGTCGCCGCCGAGCAGCACCGTCACCCGCGTGCCCACCAGGGCGCTGATCTGGTCGATGCTCGCGCCCTGGAACGACGACTGCAGCCGGTGGTCGTCACCCATGAACGCGAACGTCGGCGCGTTGCCGATGCTGTGCGGCGAGCCCGTGTCGACCAGCACGCGATCCTGCTCCACCTCGACCAGGACGTGGCCGTTGATCGCATAGGCGGGGAAGGTCACGGTGCGGGTCGCGGTCGCGGGCGCGCCGCCGCCGCCGGCCCGGTGCCCCTGCCGGCCTGCCGCCGGGGGCCCGCCGTCCAGGCCGTGCCGGGAGCGCATGCTGGACACCTTGCCGTGCAGTCCCTTCGAGTGGTAATCGCGCTCGGTATAGAACTCCTTGCGACGGCCCGCGTCATAGTAGGCCTCGCGCTGCTCGCGCAGGGCGGCGGCGCGCTGCTGCATCTCGCCGAGGCGCGCATCGAGCGTCGCATCGCCCAGCCCCAGGGCGGCCAGGCTGGCGGCGCTTGCTTCCAGCATCCGGGCGGCGTCATCGAAGCGCCGGTGGTCGGCCAGCTCGAGCGCCCCGGCCAGCGCGCGCGCCGCCAGAAGGTGCGCCGCCTGAAGCGTCACCTCGCGGTCGGGCCGGACGGTGGCCAGCGCGGCGCGCGACACCAGCATCACCTCGACAGGCAACGAGCTCGACGAGGCCACGAAGCCGGCGCCGACGGCCTGCATCCAGGTGACCTCGAGGCTGCCGATCACGGCCCTGCCGTCGGCGCCCGCTTTGAGCGCATCGGCGGCGATCTCCAGCACCAGGTGCCGGGGCCGTGAGCCGAAGACGGCGCCCACGCCCCAGGCGCCGTCGGCCGTGACGGCGAAGGTGTTCAGCTGGTCGACGCGCAGGCCCGCGACGGCGGGCACGAAGCGCACGCGCACGTCCGAGGCGTCGACGGTGACCAGGTCGCCCAGTTCCTCGGCGAAGACCGCGTGCGCCTCGCCGGCGTTGCGCAGGAAGTAGGTGGCGCCGCCGCCGCGCTCGGCCATCAGGCCCAGCAGTTCCTCGTTGTAGTCGGACCCGACGCCGATGGTCGAGGTCGTGATCCCCTGCTCGCGGAAACGGTCGACCACCGCGGCGATGCGTCCGGGGTCGACCACGCCTTCGTTGGCCTGGCCGTCGGTCAGCAGCAGCACGCGCGACAGGCGGCGCGGCGAAAGCTTGCCGGCTGCGAACTCGCCGCCCTGAGCGTAGCCGCCGCACAGGTTGGTGCTTCCGCCGGGGTGCAGGGCGGCGATCATCGTCGGCGCCAGGTCGCGCAGCTCGCCCACGGCTGCCGGCGGCAGCAGCGGCTCGACCGTGTCGTCGAAGGCCGCGAGCGAGAAGATGTCGGCCGGCGCCAGCGACTCGAACAGCGTCTGCACCGCGCCCTTGACGTTCTCCAGCTTGCCGCCGCCCATCGACCCCGAGCGGTCGATGACGGCGGCCAGGTTCAGCGGCGCCCGGTCCGCCTCGGGGCGCTCCTCGGGTGTCATGGTCACCATCACCCGGACGGTCACGGGCTCGCCGCCGGGAACACGATCGAAATCGAGCTTGGCATGGGTCTTCATGGTCACTTCTCCTTACGGTTGCATGGACCGGATACCCGGTCGGCCATCTGCTTGACGATCTGTCGGTACGCATCAGCCACGTCGGCGCGCAGCAGCACCTCGAATCCGTCCGCGATGCGGACGCGCTGCCAGGTCTCGTCTGCCTGCGGGGGCGTGTCGACGCGGGGAGCCGGCGTCGCGGGGGGTGTGGCCGCCGGCGGGGCCACGGCGCCCACGAGGTCCAGCAGCGACCGGTTCCACGGCTCGCGCGCCGGCGTCCCGCATGTCTCCGGCGGTGGCACGGACGACGGCTGCGAACAGGGGGGCGCGGGCTCCAGCGCCTGCCGCAACCGCGTCTCGAGCCACTCGCCCAGGGCGCGGGAGTCCCACGTGCGGACGGCCGAGCCCGCCTTGCGGGCCATGTCCCGCATCTGTCCCTCGGTCATCCCGTCGAGCGCCTCGCGGATGCCCGACAGCTTCAGGTGCGACTTCTGCAGCTCGCGGGTCAGCTGCAGCCGCAACAGATGTTCCTCGCCGTAGCGGGCCCCGCCGCCGGTGCCCTGGGGCGCGGGCAGGACGCCCTCCTTCACGTAGAAGTGGATGGTGCGCCGGTTGATGCCGGTGCGCGCCTCGAGGTCGCTGATCGTGTAGGGATGCCGCGTGTCGTTTTCCATGCCATCAACATAACACTTACCATGTCATGTTGTCAATAGCCCGAATGCAGAATTTTCACGCGGGCCCGGCGCACCCGACGGGGCGGGAGCGATCCCGTTCCCTGACATGGCCTTGGCCCCCGCCCCCGCCCGTGCTAACCTGACGCGGTTGCCGTCCACGGCCCCTTTCGCACCCCAGCCCGGGAGCGGTCCACTCGTGGCCCAGGTCACCCTCGACAAGGTCAGCAAGACC
>CAINDZ010000083.1 GCA_903847545.1 uncultured bacterium
ATCGGCGAGACCGACGACCACACCCCTTGCATCATCATCTACGTGGTCCAGCTGACCGACACCCTGAAGGCGACGCTCCCCACCACCCTCGAGGGCCATCCGGTGCGCATCGAGGAATCCGGCGAGTTCCGCCCCCTGAATCCCGAAACACCCGACCACCGCTAGCCCACTTGCGCCGGCAAAACTCGCCGCAAGGCACGAGTCCGCGAGTGCCGCCCCACTTGCGCCGGCGCAACTGACGTCCGCCTCCGCAAGCACACGCGTCAACCGGGAGCCCTCTCCATAGGTGCGGCGTTGGCGGGAAGGCAACGGGGACTATCCGCAGGAGCGAAGCGACGAGGACTGTTCCAGCCACCACCCTCATCACGGCCTGACGTACCAGCGCTCCACCCCGGACTTGCGCCGGCACAAGTGGGCTAACGGCGGTCGGGCGCCTCGGCCTTGAGCGGGCGGAATTCGCCGGATTCCTCGATGCGTACCGGGTGGCCCTCGAGCGTGGTGGGCAGCGTCGACCTCAGCGCATCCGTCAGCTGGACCACGTAGATGATGATGCAGGGGGTGTGGTCGTCGGTCTCGCCGATGGCGACGCCGGCCACGCCGGCGGTGGCCATCAGGGCGTCGACGTGGGCGTTCATGACGGTGGTGATGTCGCGCTGCGGCATGTCGGCGCCGCCCTTCCTGTTCGGGTCGCCTGAGCGGCAGCCGGCCAGCGCCAGGAGCGTGGCCAGGGCCAGGGTCATCACGCGCGTCCTCATGCGGCCGCCCTCCTCAAGAATAAGGGGCCCCCGACCTGCGCCGGGGGCCCCGTTGTCGTCAAGCGCTGCCGATGCCGGGGCTAGTTGCCCACCATCGTGGCGCCGAAGTACGACAGGACCTGGCCGATCGGGTTGGCGATCGCCGTCGTCGTGCTGCCGGCGAACAGGAGGCCGACCGCGCGCGGGTTCGTCGTGACGTCCTCGACCAGCAGCGAACCGGAGTCGCCGCCCGCCAGGAACTTGCTGCGGCTGTTGGCGATCACGATCTGGCCCGTGTAGGTCTTCGTGAAGGCCGAGCCGCCGGCGCACTCGTTCTCGTAGGCGACGCTGATCGTCGCGTTCAGGCCGCTGACCGAGCTGCGCGTCAGGCCCGTGGTGCGGCCGCTCTTCTTGACCAGCTGGCCGACCGACGCGTTCACCGTCGAGGCCGAGATGGTGCCGATCTCCAGGATGGCGCCCGTGGCGTCGACCATGCCGGTGATGATGTTCGCCGTCGAGGCGTCGACGTTCGAGTTCGGCAGCGCGCGGCTGGCGACCAGCGTCGCGACGTTCTGCGCGTTGGCGACGCTGCAGTTGATGTCGATCAGGCCCGGCTGGATGATGTTGTCGCCGGTCGCCGACACGCGGCTGTTGCCGCCGCTGACGATGTCCGACTCGAACACGTGGTAGTTGCTCAGGATGCGCTTCTGGCCGCCGACCGAGATCAGCGAACCCAGCGTGCCGGCGCAGCAGTAGCCGTTGGCCAGGTCGTAGCGCCAGCCGCCCGAGGTGCCCAGCTTGATGGGCGCGGTCTGCTTGGCGGTGTGGCTGACGCCGGTGCTCGTGCTCTTCATGGCGACGATGCGGTCGGTCAGCAGCACCTGGACCGGCGTGCCGTCGAGCATCTTCGGGGCGCCGCCGCGCGCGCGCTCGCTGGTCACCAGCATCAGCACGGCCGGCTGGCCGTTCTCGTCGATGGTCGTGGCCGTGCCGATCACGTCGGGGTCGGCCATCAGCGCCGGCGTGTAGCGATCCTGGACGTTCATGACGCCGCGGATCGAGGGGTTGGAGGCGCTCCTGTCGACCGACACGCTGGCCGCCTCGGGCGCGACGGGCGTGGCCGGTTCGCGCGAGCAGCCCCACATGCCGAAGCTCACGACGATTGCCAGCAGCAGCATGGCGACGGTGCTTACCCGGAACATCTTGGTCATGGGGAGTCCTCCAGCGGGGTAAAGGGGACTGGCGAGCCCGTAACAACGGGGGATGATCCTAGTTCATCTTGAATTTCGAGGTCAACAAAGAAGCGCAACAAATCTGCAATAATCACAGCATGGTTGTTCGCATTTTCACAATCGACGCTAATTCCACCCCGTAACCATCGCCGACACACGCCAATAGCCGAAGTTGCCCTCCGCGTTCGCGGGGCGGATGTCCTCGACGCGCCAGCTCACTTCGTGCGCGCCAGGCGTCAGCCACGGCGTCAGGTCGACGATGTTCGGCAGCGAGACGTCGCCCGGGCACCAGCCGCTGCGCTCGTAGTCGCAGCTCCACGAACCGTCCGACCACCGGGCGCAGTAGGGATTCTTCGCGCGCAGCGTCTCGCAGTCGTCGCGCCACGGCCGCCAGCGCAGCACCTCGCGCCCGTCCACGGTGATGACGTTGTCCTTGGTGATGAACTCGTCGGCATCGGTGCCGTCGGTGCAGTGGCCCGTCGAGATGGCGGCCAGTTCGACGCGGCGCAGCCCGGCCAGCACCGTCACCGTGGCGTGGTCGACGGGCGCCTTGGCCGTCAGGCTCGCGGTGGGCGCCAACACGCCGGCGGCCCACGTCGGCGCGCCCGGCGCGGGGGCGAAGGACAGCGACGCATCGACGGTCCACGCGGGCGAGACCCACGTGTCGATGAACACCTCGAACGTGCAGAAGCCCTGCAGCAGCGGCGCCGCGCGCGAGATGTCGACGTCGTGCGTGATGGCGCCGCCGTAGGCGGTCATGAAGCGGCACAGTTCGACCGGCGCCTGCCCCGGCCGCACCAGGCGCACCGAGCCGGCGCGGTCCCAGCGGTCGACCACCGAGCGGATGTCGGCGCGGATCGGCCGCACCTCCAGGTGCAGCGTGACGCGCTGGCCGCCGCGCCGCACCGGCAGCTCCCGGTAGGTGGACATGACGCGCCCGTTGTCGCGGGCCGAGGCCATCGGCGTGTCGTACTTCGTGCTGTCGGCGGGCGTGAAGTGCACGGTCACGTTCTCGAACAGGGGCACCACCTCGGGCCGGGGCGCCTCGATGCGCTCGCCGCAGCCGGCAAGGATCATCGCCAGGCCCAGGATCATCGCCATCGCCGCCGCGCGTGTCTTCATCGTGCCCGCTCCCGTTTCGTGACGCCCTTGTGACGCGCCCCAGCATACCGCCGCCGCGCGCCGATTTCACTGGTAATCATCGCGCTCAAGGTCCACGATCAAGGCATGCGCCAACGACTCGTCTGCCTGGATGTCCTGCGCGGGGCCACCGTCGCGCTCATGATCCTGGTCAACAACCAAGGATCGTGGGCCCATGTGCCCGCGCCCCTGCGCCACGCCGAGTGGAACGGTTGCACGCCCACCGACCTGGTGTTCCCGTTCTTCCTGTTCATCGTCGGCGGGGCGATGGCGCTCAGCCTCGAGCCCGCGCGCGAGGCCGGCGCCGCGCTGGGCCCGCTCATGCGAAAGGTTGTGCGCCGCGGCGTGCTCATCATCCTGCTGGGGCTGGCGCTGAACCTGTTCCCGGCCGGGCTGCCGCTCGACCCGACCGCCGCCCACGCGTTCAAGCCGTACTTCGTCACCGCGGCCGTCGAGCACCTGCGGCTGCCCGGCGTGCTCCAGCG
>CAINDZ010000084.1 GCA_903847545.1 uncultured bacterium
GCCGGGGCGGAAGATCGGCATCCGCGGGCCGTTCGGCAACGGCATCGACGTGTCGAAGTTCCAGGGCAAGGACGTGCTGATCGTGGCCGGCGGCATCGGGCTGGTGCCCATGCGCTCGATGATCAACTACGTGCTGGACCGGCGCGACGAGTTCGGCCGGCTGATCATCTGCTACGGCAGCCGCAGCGACAGCGAGCTGCTGTTCACCGACGAACTGGCCGCCTGGGAGAAGGACCCGCGCGTGGAGTACCACGTGACCGTCGATCGCGGCACCGAGGCGTGGCAGGGGCGCACCGGCGTCATCACCACGCTGCTGCCGGGCCTGGCGCTGGACCTGCCGAACACGGTCGCCTGCATCTGCGGGCCGCCGGTGATGTACCGCTTCGTCGTGATGGCCCTGCGCGGGCGCGGCCTGCCCGACCAGAACGTGTACATGTCGCTGGAGCGGCGCATGAAGTGCGGCGTGGGCAAGTGCGGCCACTGCCAGATCAACCACACCTACGTGTGCCAGGACGGGCCGGTCTACCACCTGCCCGACATCGCCAAGCTGCGGGAGGCCCTGTGATGGCGAAGCCGAAGGTGGCGATATTCGATTTCACGGGCTGCGAGGGCTGCGAGCTGAACCAGCTGAACTTCGAGGACCAGCTGCTGGACATCCTGGCGCAGGTGGACATCGTCGAGTGGCGCGAGGCCATGGACGACCGCGCCGAGGAGTACGACATCGCCTTCGTCGAGGGGGCGCTGTCGACGCCCGACTGCATCAAGCGCATCCACGACATCCGCCGGCGCACGAAGGTGCTGGTGGCCCTGGGCGCCTGCGCGGTGGACGGCGGTGTCAACGCCGTGAAGAACCTGCACCCGATCGAGGAGGTGCGCGCCACCGTCTACGGGCAGGACCAGTACCTGTTCCCGACGCTGCCGGCGCTGCCCCTGTCGGCGGTGGTGAAGGTGGACCACAACGTGCGCGGCTGCCCGATGACGCAGGCCGAGTTCCTGCGCCTGTTCACCGCCCTGGTGATGGGCAAGCAGTTCGAGGAGCCCGACCTGGCCGTCTGCGTCGAGTGCAAGCTGAACGAGAACGAGTGCGTGTACGAGCGCGGCATGATCTGCCTGGGGCCGGTCACGCGCGCTGGCTGCAACTCGCACTGCACGAACTTCGGCCAGTACTGCATCGGTTGCCGCGGGCTGGTCTCCGAGCCGAACCTGAAGGGCATGAACGAGGTGCTGACGTCACACGGCCTGGCCGTGGACGAGGCCTGGAAGCGCCTGCAGCTCTACAACGCGTACCGCCTCCAGGGGGTCAGGGCATGAGCAGGGACCTGGAAATGCAGAACCTTGAGATCAACGTCAAGCACCTGACGCGCGTCGAGGGCCACGGCAACATCGTCGTCGACATGAAGAACGGCGTGCTGAACAAGGCCCAGCTCGACATCGTCGAGGCGCCGCGCTACTTCGAGGCCCTGCTGAAGGGGCGCAGCTTCCACGAGGCGGCCATCATCACCTCGCGCATCTGCGGCATCTGCTCGCTGGGTCACCAGCTGACCTCGCTGAAGGCCACCGAGCAGGCCCTGGGCCTGGCCGTGAGCGAGCAGACGGTGCTGCTGCGCAAGCTGCTGATCCACGGCGCCACGCTGCAGTCGAACGTGCTGCACGCCTACTTCCTGGCGGCACCGGACTTCCTGAAGGTGGGCTCGGTCATCCCCCTGGTGGAGACGCACCCGGACGTGGTGGTGCGGGCGCTGCGGATGAAGAAGCTGGCCAACGACATCGGCGATGCCGTGGGCGGTCGCGCGGTGCACCCGATCACGTGCGTGCCGGGCGGCTTCACGCAGGCGCCCTCGGCGGAGACGCTGCGGATGCTGCGGACGAAGCTGGTCGAGCAGATGGTGCCCGACTGGCTGGCCACCGTCGAGACGATGAAGGCGCTGGCGGGGGCCATCCCC
>CAINDZ010000085.1 GCA_903847545.1 uncultured bacterium
GAGCGGGCGGCCGCAGCGCGTGACCACGCGGCCGGTCACGGTCGTGGCCGCCTTCACGGTGACCTGCTGGCCGACGATGGCGCGCACACCCAGCTCGAACGGGTCGAACGCCGACGGCAGGCGCAGGCCCGGCCGCCGCTTCACGAGGGGCTTCAGCGCGGCGTCGCACGCCAGGTGTTCGGCGATGGCGGCGGGGTCGGCGCCACAGTCGAACATCCGCCGCGCGCGCGCCACCAGCACGATGGCGCCCGGCAGCTCGGGCAGGCGCAGCTCCAGGTCCAGCCAGTCGCCGGCGCCGGGGGCCACGCGCAGGAACCCGGCGCGTCCTCCCGGCAGCGCCAGCGTGCGCGCGTAGTGGTCGTCGTCGGCGACCTCGACACCGGGAATGGCGCGGCCCCGCAGGAAGCGCGCCAGTTGCGGCCAGTCGTACGGCGCGCGGTAGGCCAGACGGCAGGTGAGCGTGGCGAGCGCATCATCCGTGGAGGCGGCGGCCGCAACGGCGGGCATGTTGCGCCGGCGCAATTCCCGCGGCGCGCAGCCGTACGTCGCCTTCATCAGCGTGTTGAACCGGCGCAGCGAGCCGAAGCCCGACGCCAGCGCGACCTGCGCCAGCGACAGCGGCGAGTGCTCGACGAGCCCGCGCGCGAAGTGCACGCGCCGCGTCTGGGCCAGGCGCACGGGTGTCGTCCCGAGGTGACGTTCGCACAGCCGCGTCAACTGGCGGGGACCAAGGCCCAGGCGTGCGGCCAGGTCCTCCACCGAGCCGTCGTCCAGCGCGCCCTCGGCGATGCAGCGCACCGCGCGCGAGACCGTGGCCGACGTGCCCAGCCAGGCCGGCGTGCCGGGCGAGGCCTCGGGCCGGCAGCGCTTGCACGGGCGGAAGCCCGCCTGCTCGGCGGCGGCGGCGCAGGCGTAGAACGTGACGTTCTTCCGGCGCGGGGTGACGGCCGGGCACACCGGCCGGCAGTAGATGCCGGTCGTGCGCACGGCCGTGAAGAAGCGGCCGTCGAAGCGGGGGTCGCGGCTCTGCACGGCGCGGTAGCGGATGTCGTCGTCGGTTTCCATGGCGGCATGATAATACGCGGCTGGCCCGGCGACTCGCCGTTTTCGGACCTGGACGTGGCCCATGTTTCCGCTGCCGTTCGCGGGCCCGCGGGCTTATCATGGCGCCGAACCCTGCCTTGGGGATGCCTGTCCCGGGAGCACGCCGCCATGACCCAGAACCACCACGACTTCCAGTTCGGCGACCGCGAGCCGCCGCATCACCCCGGGCTCGGCCTGGTGCGCGTCACCGAGGCCGCCGCGCTGGCCGCCGGTCGCTGGATGGGCCGCGGCGACCGCGACGCCGCCGACGACGCGGCCCAGCAGGCCATGGCCCACGCCCTGAACCTGCTGCCCATGCGCGGGCGCATCGTCAGCGGCGAGGAGGGGCGGCTGCACGCCAGCTCGCCGCTCGACAGCGGCCAGGACGTGGGCACCGGCGACGGACCCGAGCTGGACGTCGAGGTCAATGCCATCGATGGCGCCACGCTCGTGGCCAAGGGCAAGCCCGGCGCGCTGGCCGCCGCGGCGCTGGCCCCGCGCGGGGCCATGTGGCGCCCCGGCCCGGCCGTCTACATGTACAAGATGGTCGTCGACCGCACCGTCGCCGGCACGCTCGGGCCCGAGGCGCTGGACGCGCCCATCGGC
>CAINDZ010000086.1 GCA_903847545.1 uncultured bacterium
AAGTTCGTCTTGTTGATGGCGGCGAAGTGCTCCTGCCGGCACAGGATGAGCCCCCCGCGCGGGCCGCGCAGCGTCTTGTGCGTGGTCGAGGTCACGATGTCGCAGTGCGGCACCGGGCTGTCATGGACGCCCCCGGCCACCAGGCCGGCGATGTGGGCCATGTCGAACAGCAGGACGGCCCCCACCTCGTCGGCGATGCTGCGCAGCGCCGCGAAGTCCCACGCGCGCGGGTAGGCGCTGGCGCCGCCGATCAGGAGCTTCGGGCGCTCCTGCTTCGCCTGCTCGCGCAGGCGGTCGTAGTTGATGGTCTCGGTCGCCTGGTCCACCTCGTAGTGGACGGCCTGGAACAGCAGGCCCGAGAAGTTCACCGGGTGGCCGTGCGTCAGGTGGCCGCCGTGCGACAGCGACAGGCCCAGCACCTTGTCCCCGGGCTTGAGGAACGCCAGGAATGCCGTCAGGTTGGCCGTGGCCCCGCTGTGCGGCTGCACGTTGGCGCGCTCGGCGCCGAACAGCGCCGTGGCGCGGTCGCGCGCCAGCGACTCGGCCGTGTCCACGTTGACGCAGCCGCCGTAGTAGCGCTTGCCGGGATAGCCCTCGGCGTACTTGTTCGTCAGCGTCGAGCCCATGGCCTGCATGACCGCCGGGCTGGTGAAGTTCTCGCTGGCGATCATCTCGAGCTGGTCGCGCTGGCGCGCCAGTTCGGCGTCCAGGACCGCGGCGATCTCGGGGTCGACCCTGCGTACCACGTCGTGCATCGCGTCACTCCCCTGTCGTTCGACCGTTCTCGAAATCCGTGATCTTCTGGACCCGCCGCGCGTGACGCCCACCCTCGAACGTCGCGCCGAGCCAGGCCTCGACGACGGGCCAGGTCTCTTCCGGCCCGAGCGCGTCGCCGCTCAGGCACAGGACGTTGGCATCGTTATGCTGCCGCGTCGTGGCCGCCTGCCCGGGCGTGAAGCACAGGGCGGCGCGCACGCCGTGGACCTTGTTGGCCGCGATGCTGACGCCGATGCCCGACCCGCAGATGAGCAGGCCCTGGTCGACGTCCCCGCGCCCGACGAGCGCGCCCACAGCCAGGGCGGCGTCCGGGTAGTCGGACGGCCCCTCGGCCGTGCCGCCGCAATCGACGACCTCGTGGCCGCCGGCGCGCAGGCGTTCGGCCAGGAACGTCTTGTGCGGCAAGCCGCGATGATCCGAGCCGATCGCAAACTTCATGATCCTAATCCCTTCCGGCGCCAAGCTCGCGAAACACGGGAGCCCAGGCCCGCAACGCCTCGTCGATCAGGGCGGCGACCCGCCGGTACGCGTCCAGGTCCTGCTGCCACGGATCGGGCACATCCGGATCCGGCGCCCCGTCCGCCACGACCAGCGCGCCGTGGCGCCGCCAGTCGTGTCCCGGCGCCCCGAGCACGCCCACGGCCCCCGGCCACGCCGCCGAGGTGCGCGCCCCCACCAGGGCCGCATGGGTGCGGGTCAGGCCGATGACCCAGTCGACCCCCGACAGCACGGCAGCATCCAGCGCCGCGCTGCGATGGGCGTCGAGGTCGAGTCCCAGTTCACGGGCAACGGCGCGGGCACCCGGGGAGGCCGGCCCGCCGACCGCCGCTGCGGTCCCGGCCGAGGCGAAGAGCAGAGGCAGGTCGGCATACCGGTGCCGGGCCATGACCTCAGCCAACGGGCTGCGGCAGGAGTTGCCCGTGCACACAAAGACAATCCGCCCGGACATGACCGACCTTTCGCGTCCACCGTGCAGGCCCGCAAAGGTAAAGGTCGGTGCCGCAAGCGTCAAGAATCGGCGGTTTGGCGGGGGAAATCGGCAGGCAGGGCGGCTCAGGCGCCTTCCGGGAGGGCCACGGGACCCGGGCGCAGGACCCGGGGCGGCTGGACGGTCAGGTCGACCAGGGCGCTGGGGCGCGCTTCCGAGGCCGCCGTACCCGCTACCGCCCCCTCGCCTCCGGGCCACCAGCCGTCGACCCGGCCGCCGAAGGCCGCCACCGCCTCCTCCAGGTTCGCCAGGGGGGGCTGCCCGGTCGCGTTGGCACTGGTCGAGGCCACGGCCCCGCCGGCCAGCGCGATGAGGCGGCAAAGATCCGCCCGGCCCGGCACGCGCACCGCGACGGTGCCCCGTTCACGGTCGCAGACCAGGTCGGCCAGGCCGTCCACGGCGGGCAGGATGAACGTGAAGGGCCCGGGCCAGGCGGCGGTGCAGACGGACCGCGATCGCCCGGGCAACGTGCGACACAGCGCCAACGCCTGCTCCACGGAGGCGGCCAGGACCAGGAACGGCTGCTCGGGGCGGCGGCCCTTCAGGGCCAGCAGGCGCGCCAGCGCCGCCGCGTCGTCGGCGCGGGCGTGAAGGCCGCAGATGGTGTCGGTCGCCAGAAGCAGCACCTTGCCGGCCGCGAGGGCGGCGCCGGCCGCTTCGTCGGTCAGTCGCGGGCAGCCCGTGCTCAACGGGCGCCGGCCGCGAGTTCGCGGCGGTAGGCCTCGACCGCTGCCGCTACGCCCGGGTCGGCCAGGCCGATGATGCGGGCGGCAAGGCACGCCGCATTGCGCGCCCCCGCGCTCCCGATCGCCACGGTCGCCACGGGCACGCCCGGCGGCATCTGCACGATCGACAGCAGCGCATCCACGCCGCCGAGCGGACCGCTCGCGACGGGCACGCCGATGACCGGCAGCCCGGTCAGCGACGCCACCACGCCCGGCAGGTGCGCCGCCATGCCGGCGACGGCGATGAAGACCTGCGTGCCGCCGGCCTCGGCCTCGGCCACCAGGGCGCGCAGCCGGTCCGGCTGGCGGTGCGCCGAGGCCACCTCGATGCGGTGGCTCAGGCCGAAGCGCTCGAGCAGCGCCGGCGCCTTCTCGACGACGGCGAGGTCACTCTCGCTGCCGAGCAGGATCAGGACCCGGGCCCCTCCGGATGCCGTCGCCATGTCAGTCCCCCCTTGCGGCGATGTCACGCCGGTAGGTCAAGCCCTCGAAGTGCGTCGCGGCGAGGATCGCGTAGGCGCGCGCCCGCGCCTCGTCGAGGTCCGCCCCGTTGCCGACGGCGCCGAGCACGCGGCCTCCCGCCGTCTCGAGCCCGCCCTCGCCCACGCGCGTGCCGGCGTGGATGACCCACGACTCTCCCGAGTCGCCGGGCACCTCGACGGCCTTGCCGCTCGCGTAGCCCCCAGGATAGCCGTCCGACGCCCCGACGACCACGACACAGCGCCGGCCCCAGTCCGAGACGCCGCCTCCGGTCCAGCCCGCGGGGATGTCGTCGCCGGCGGGGTACTGCTGCAGGTAGTTGCCGAGCTCGCCCGCGGCCGTAGCCGCGCACAGCTCGAACAGGTCGGCGCGCAGCAGCGGCAGCACGACCTGGGTCTCGGGGTCGCCGAACCGGCAGTTGAACTCCAGGACCTGCGGTCCGTGGGCCGTCAGCATGAGTCCCGCGTACAGCACGCCGCGATACGGGATGTCCCGTCGCTGCAACTCGGCCAGCACCGGCAGCACGATGCGCCTGTCGATCTGGGCGCACAGCTCGGGTGGCAGCTTCACCGGCGCGAAGGCTCCCATGCCCCCGGTGTTGGGACCGGTGTCGCCCTCGCCGATGCGCTTGTGGTCGCGGCTCGGCGCCAGCAGGCAGTAGTCCTGGCCGTCGGTGACGATGAGAACCGAGAGCTCCGGCCCGAAGATGCAGTCCTCGAGCAGGATCCGCAGGCCCGAGGCGCCGAACCGCTGGTCGTCGAGGCAATCGCGGATGAACGCCTCGGCCTCGTCGCGCGTGGCGCACACCGCCACGCCCTTGCCCTGCGCCGCGCCGCAGGCCTTGACCACCACGGGCAGGTCCATCGTGTCGAGGTGGTCGAGGGCGGTCTCGCTGGTGCTGAACGCCTGGTAGTGCGGCGTCGGCACGCCGGCCGCGCGCAGCACCTCCTTGGCGAACTCCTTGTCGCCCTCGAGGCGCGCGCCCAGGGCGCCCGGACCAAAGACCGCGATGCCGCCGTGGCGCAGGTGGTCGGCCAGGCCCGCGATGAGCGGTTCCTCGGGGCCGACGATCACCAGGTCGATGCCCTCGTTCTGGCAGAAGCGCACCATGCCCGCCGCATCGGCGAGGTCGAGCGCGATATTCCGCGCCAGTTGCGCTGTCCCGGGATTGCCCGGCGCCGCGAAGATCACCGGGCGCTGGGGCGACGAGGCAAGCTGACGGACGATGGCGTGTTCACGCCCGCCGCCGCCGATGACGAGCACCGATCCGGTCATCTCCAGACCTCCCGACGGTTCGGGCACGGCGGCCGCCCGCCGCGCCGACGCGGCCTCAGGGGATGATGCGCGTGCCGCCGCGCCCCTCGAGGGCCTCGAGCAGCAACTCGGGCGACGTGATGATCACTTCGCTCCCGCCGCCCTTGAGGAACGAGAGCGCGGCCTCGATCTTCGGGCCCATGCTGCCGGCGGGGAACTCGCCGCCCGCCAGCATCGCCGCCGCGCGCGCGGCGTCGAGCACGTCGAGTTCCTCCTGCTCGGGCGTGCCATAGCGCGCGCACACCTTCGAGACCTGCGTGATGATCATCAGCGTATCCGCGCCGATCAGGCGCCCGAGCAGGTCGCTCGCGCGATCCTTGTCGATCACGGCGTCCACGCCCTCGAGGTCGCCGTCCGGACGACGCACCACCGGCACGCCCCCGCCGCCGACCGCGATGGTCAGCACGCCGCCCGCCACCATCGTGCGGATGGCCTCCCACTCGACGACCTCGACCGGCTGCGGGCTGGCCACGACGCGCCGCCAGCCGCGGCCCGCGTCCTTCACCATTGCGAAGCCGTTCTCCAGGCGCAGGCGCTCGGCCTCCTCCTCGGTGTAGAACGGGCCGATGGGCTTCGTCGGCTTGGCCATCGCGGGATCGTTGGCATCGACCAGCACCTGCGTGACCACCGAGGCCACGGGCTGGCCCAGGCCGCGCCGGCGCAGGGCGTTCTGCAGGCACTGCTGCAGCATGAAGCCCAGCCCCCCCTGGCTGTCGGCGCCGCAGACGAACATCGGCATGGGCGGGATGCCGTGCATCGCCATGCCGGCGTCGCAGCGCAGCACGATGTTGCCCACCACGGGCCCGTTGCCGTGCGTCATCACGATCTGGTGTCCGTCGGCGGCCAGTTGCGCGACCAGGTCCATCGTCTGGCGCGTGATGGCCGACTGCTGCTCCCAGGTTCCTTCCTGGCCGACGGGAATGATGGCATTCCCCCCGAATGCGATCACGATACGACGCTTGCCGGACACGCGGGACCTCCGCCCTGCTTTCGTGGCCCCCCGACGCGACGTCGGCGGGCACGCGGTGGCTTGGAAACACGGGTTGACCCGGCAAAGCTAGAGGCGGGTTGCGGCCAAGTCAACAGCCGCCGCGCGCGCCGGATTGCCGTCAGGTGAGCGATTCGAGGTAGCGCGCGATCTCCTGCCCGACCTCGCGACGGATGCCGGTGCGGTCGTTGGACAGCCGCTTGAGGTCGACCCGCGAGACGTACTTCACGTGGATGAACTTGCGCAGCGACTTGAGCGGGACGTTGACGGGACTGCGCAGGCAGGCCAGGGGCACGGCCTTGTTCGCGAATCCCGTGTGCAGCGCGCGGTTCGCGATGATCACCTCGAGCACCTGCGGGTTGCGCGTGCGGTTGACCACCTCGGCAACCAGGCCGGGAATGGACGAGATCTTCGGGTCGCGCAGGAATTCGAGCAGCACGCTGGTGGTCATGATGTTGTCGAGGACCAGCTTCCTGATGGCCGACCGGTCGAGCTCGTCGGGGGCGGCGTCGGCAGCCGGCGCGGCGCCGCCGTCGACCTCCACGAGGACCGGGAAGCCGTGCGGGAAGGCCGCCCCCCCCTCGGCGGGGTTGATGACCAGCCGGCCCTCCTCCATCGTCACGCCCGCCAGGCTGCCGGCGAAGCCCTCCGTGAACGGGCGCGGCGCCGCCAGCAGCCGCCGGAGAACCGCGGCCAGCGACGGCTCGACCGGCACCGCGATGCGATGCCCGTCGTGGTGCGACTGGACAATGGTCGCCGCCTGCAGCAGGTCCGCGCGCTCGGCGCACAGCCCGACGCCGAACATCTGGTCGAGGATCGACAGCATCCGGTGCGTGGCGACGGCCAGGGGAGGCAGGTCCAGGGCATGGTGCCGCCTTGCCGCCAGGAGCTGGGCCAGGGCCGCCAGGCCGGGGTCGGCTGCGGTCACCTCGGCCAGCGTGTCCGGCGCCGGATGGACCCAGAGGGCCGCCAGCAGGCGCGCCCCGGTCGGGCTCCCGATGGCCGCGTGCATCTGGACCGCGGCCAGCCGTTCACGACGTTCGCCCGCGGTCACGTCCGGCCCGATGGCGGCGGCCAGCGCATCGGCCCACGCCAGGGGATCGGTGGACAGTTCCACCAGCGCGGCCATCTCCATCAGCGCCGCGTCGGTGGGCACCAGGGGATCGTCGTGGCCGGCGGGTTGCAGCAGCGCGCACGGACTGTCTTCGAGTTCCACGGGGCGTCACCTCGGGTCGGGTTCGTTCGGGGCCGGGCCGGCGCCCGCAACTTCCGCCTTTATCGGCAACTTTCACCCCCGGGTTGACGAACTTCGTGAATCGTTTCCGGGGCCTACCAGGCGCCACCCACCTCGGCCCAGGCGTCCCACAATGCCGCGCCGTCCGGTTCGGTCTCGCGCCTGGCGGCCGCGAGGCCCGCGTGGAGTCCGCCGGCCTCGAACGTGAGCCCGGCCAGCACCTCCGCGCGGCAGCGCCCCCAGTGCCGCGAGGCCACCACACCCGGCAGCGGGCTCGACCCGCGCACGAGGTCGACCGGATCGCCCCATGCGGTGGCCGACTCGACCCAGGTCGCCCAGTGGGCCCCCACGGCGCCCCTCCAGGTGATCGCCACCAGCTGCCGCGTGCCGGAGGCGGCCACATCGTCGGCCGTCAATGACTGCCACCGCGCCGCCAGTCGGTGGCGGGCGGCCTCCCACCGCAAGCCCGCCTGCGCGGACGTCCGGGTGCCGATCCCGGCGACGGTTGCCGGTTCCCACGGCTGGCGCTCGGACCACGACGTCTCGCCGCGGGCCGCGCGCCGGACCCTGAACTCGGCATGCAGTCCCGCCCGCGGACGCAGGCTCCAGCCGGCTTCCGCGACGCGCGATGATCGCCGGGTCACCTCCGACGCCTCCGGTTGCAGGCGCGCTCCCTGCAGCAGGATGTCGCACGTGGCCCCACCCCGCTCGTGCCACGCGCCGCGCAGCGCCCAGCCGGAACGGGCCGACACGGGCAAGACCCCGGCTCCTTCGTTCCACGGCCCGTCAGCCGCAGCCGACTGGACCTCGAAACGCAGCGATGGGGCCGCCAGCCACTGCGCACCGATGACCGCGGCCGCCAGCCCTCCCCCTGCGCGGATGCGACGCGTGGCAATTTCCCACGAACAGGCAAAGGCCGGCCTGGCGACCCGGCCGCTGCAACTGACCGCGGTTGCCGCCGTGTCCGTGGAGGCCAGCAGGCCCCATTCCAGCGCGCCGGACGCCCCCGACGCCCGGGCGGAGGCCTGTCCGCCGAAATCCGCCAGCGCCGCGAGCTTCCAGCGGCGCGTTCCCGCCACGAGGCCGATCCCCGGCCCGGCGCCGGCACCTGGCGTTGCCGTGCGCGCGGCGAGCCCGCCCTGGACCGCGGCCAGCGACTGGTCTGCCGTCAGCGCCGACCGGCGCAGTGGATCCGGGGCCACCAGCCCGTAACCGTGACGCAGCGTCAGGTGCCCGGCCCAGACCTGGCATGCCCCCAGCCCCCACCAGGCGGCGCCGGCCACCGTGTGCCGTCCGTCCGGCTCCAGTCGCAGGACGCCGCGGGCGCCGGCGGCGCCGGCGGCGGCCTCCAGGCGCACGTCGTGCCGCAGTTGACCTGCGCTCGTCCGGGTACGCCAGCGGGCCTGCAGCGACAGTGGCTCGCCCGGGCGGTGCCCGGCAGGCGTGACCACGGACCAGCGCGTCAGGTCGGCGGCCGGCACGGGCTGCTCGGCGGCGTCGAGATCCGCCATCGCCTCGAGCACGTCCGGGGCGGCGTCAGGGCTCGCAAGCGTGTCCGGCAGCGCGGGCGGCGCCAGCGACGGCGCCGATGCAGCCACCCCGCCCAGCGCCAGGTGGCAGGTCGCCGCCCCGACCGCCACCCACGCGCGGAGTCGGGAACGGTTTCGCGTCACCATGGCGACACCTGCACCTTCCCGAGCGCCACTTCCAGCCGGTGGGTCAGGCCGAGGTCGGGGTGTGCCAGGTGGCTCGTGCGCAGTCGAAAGGGCCCACGCTGCCAGACGAAGCCGCCGCCGACCGCCCCGCTGGCGCCATCGGCGCGCCAGAGCATGCCCAGGCCGTCGCCGAGGCCGCACAAGGCCTCCCAGCTGGCGCTAGGGCTGCCGTCCGGTCCCGCGCCCCACGCCATGGCCACGGCGCACTGCCGCCCTCCCAGGGCGATTTCCAGGCGCCTGTGAGGCTCCCTCGCCAGGGCGCCCGCGCCCCCGGCGGCCACCGGTACTGCCACGCGCAGGTCGCAGGTGCCGAGACGGCCCGCGGCGCCCTGCCAACCGACAGTCAGGTCGAGGTCGGCCCGGGTGAGCGCGCTGCCGGGACCCGGCCGGACGCGCCGCAGCGACGCCTCAATCCCAAGCGCGACGGACCGCCCGGCG
>CAINDZ010000087.1 GCA_903847545.1 uncultured bacterium
CAGTTCGCGCGCCTGCTTGAACCGCTCGGCATGCCGCCACGAGAGCATCAGGACGGTCGAGCCGGCGAACAACAGCACCAGGAAGAACGCGCCCTCGTACAGGAACATGTTGCGCCGGCGGCGGCCCTCGGCCGTGACCTCGGCCACGACCTTGGGGTCGATCTCGGTCTCGATGCCGTGCGGCGTGCGCCGGAAGACGAGGTTGGGGAACGAGGGGCCGAGCCAGCGCTCGGGGTCGGCGCGCACCTCGGGATCGGTGCGGATCAGGAACGCGGCGTGCAACCGGTCGTTGGCATTCTTCTGCAGGCTGTACTCGACGTACAGGCGTCCCTCGTCGGTCAGGTAGTAGATCCACCAGACGCCGAGCGCGCACAGCATCGCGACGAGCGCCGCGTAGAAGATACCCATGCGACTGCGCAACGCGGCCTCCCTCGGCTGTCCCGCTCCCGCACCCGGTCCCGGGCCAGCCCGGGGTCGACAGATGATAAGCAAAAGGCCCGGCCGTAGCCGGGCCTTTTTATGTGGTAGCGGGGACAGGATTTGAACCTGTGACCTTTGGGTTATGAGCCCAACGAGCTACCAGACTGCTCCACCCCGCATCCATGTCATCGTTCAGCGCGGCGAATATAGGCAGCGACCGGGGGGCTGTCAAGGCGGGCCACCGGGCCCCTGCCGATGCCCCCGACAATGACCCCGACAATGACCCCTGCATCGACCTAGTGGCCGTCGTGGCCGTTGCCGTCCCCGGCGGGGACCAGCGTCAGCACGGCCTCGCCGGGCTTCTGCATGCCGGCCCTTTCGCGCGCCAGGCGCTCGAGCAGTTCAGGGTCGGTCTTGATCTGCCGAAGGTCGCGCCGCAGGTCCTCGTTGCGCTTGACCAGGTCGTCGACCTCGGCCGCCAGCTTCGCGTCCTGGGCCTTGAGGTGACGCCAGGCCGGCAGGCCGCTGTCGCCCAGCTGCACGAGCACCACGCCCGCCACCAGTGCGACGAGGCCCAGCCACAGGACGGTGCCGGGCACCGAGACGCGACCGCGCGGGCCGGGACGCGGGGTCCCGGCACGCGCGGCGAACTTCAACGGACGGGGCATCCTTGCCACGGGTTCCGCTCCTTCGGTCTAGCGCAGGTTGTAGAAGCAACCGAGGCCGGGGTACACGGCCAGGTCGTCGAGTTCCTCTTCGATGCGCAGCAGCTGGTTGTACTTCTCGACGCGGTCGCTGCGGCACAGCGAGCCCGTCTTGATCTGGCCGGCGTTCGTGGCCACCGCCAGGTCGGCGATGGTGTTGTCGGCCGTCTCGCCGCTGCGGTGGCTGATCACGTTGGTGAATCGCGCGCGCTTGGCCGTCTCGATGGTTTCGAGCGTCTCGCTCAGCGAGCCGATCTGGTTCAGCTTGACCAGGATGCTGTTGGCGCAGCCCTCGCTGATCGCGCGGCGCAGGCGCACAGGGTTGGTCACCAGCAGGTCGTCGCCGACGATCTGCACGCGGTTACCGAGCGCCTCGTACAGCTTGCCCCAGCCGGTCCAGTCGTTCTCGTCGAGGCCGTCCTCGATAGACATGATCGGGTAGTTGTCGACCAGCGTGCGGTAGTACTCGATCAGCCGCTCGGCCTCCCAGGGCTCGCCGCCCTCGGCCGCCAGCAGGTACCTGCCGTCCTTGTGCAGCTCGCTCGAGGCGACGTCCAGCGCCAGCACGATGTCCTCGCCCGGCCGGTAGCCGGCCTTCTCGATGGCCTTGCACAGGTAGTCCAGCGCCTCGCGGTTGCTGCCCAGGTTGGGGGCGAAGCCGCCCTCGTCGCCGACCGACGTGGCCAGGCCCTTCTCGGCCAGGATCTTCTTCAGCGCATGGAACGTCTCGGCGCCGTAGCGCAGCGCCTCCTTGAACGAGGGGGCGCCCACCGGCATGATCATGAATTCCTGGATGTCGACGTTGTTGTCGGCGTGCGAGCCGCCGTTCAGCACGTTCATCATCGGCACCGGCAGGGTGTGCGCGTGCACGCCGCCCAGGTACTGGTACAGCGGCAGGCCCACCGACGCGGCGGCCGCCTTGGCCACGGCCAGGCTGACGCCCAGGATCGCGTTCGCGCCGATCTTGCCCTTGTTGGCCGTGCCGTCCATGTCCAGCAGCAGGCGGTCGATCTCGCGCTGCTCGGTCGCGTCCATGCCCACGAGCGCGTCCTCGAGGTCGTGCACGTTGTCGACGGCGGTCTGCACGCCCTTGCCGCCGTAGCGCGACTTGTCGCCGTCGCGCAGCTCGAGGGCCTCGTGCTCGCCGGTCGAGGCGCCGCTCGGCACGCCGGCGCGGCCGACGCTGCCGTCCTCCAGGAACACGTCGACCTCGACGGTCGGGTTGCCACGGGAGTCGAGGATTTCGCGGGCCTGGATGAATTCGATCGAGCTCATGGGATCCCCAGTCTGAAGGCTGTCCGGAGGTTTCGGGTCGGCGTCGCGCCGGCGCCGGCTGCGGTCGCACAGCCGGAGTCTAGGATCCGCCTGTGGCAGTGTCAACCGCAGGTCCGGGACCGCCACGCCCGGCCGTCGCCCCGCGCGGACCGGGGGTTGACCCCCGCCGCGCGCACCGCCTATGTTCCCCGTTCGTGCCCAGCCGCGGAAGGTGACGGATGTTCGATCGCCACCAGGACCTCAAGACGATCCGTCGCTGCAAGCGCGGCGAGGAAGCCGCCTTTGCGGAGATCCTTGCGCGCTACCGGGGGCCCATCTACAACCTGTGCTACCGCATGGTGCGCAACCCCGAGGACGCCCGCGACCTGGCGCAGGAAGTCTTCATCAAGGTGTTCCGCCTGCTGGACCGCTTCGACGAGGAGTACGCGTTCAGCAGCTGGCTCTTCCGCATCGCCTCGAACCACTGCATCGACCACCTGCGGCGCAACCGGATGCGCTTCCTGTCGCTGGACGGCGTGACCGGTCCCGACGGCGAGGAGTTCGAGCTGCAGCTGCCGGACGAGGGGCCCGCGCCCGACACCGTGCTCGAGCGGGGCGAGGCCGTCGCGCGCCTCGAGGAGGTCATCGCCGACCTCCCACCGCACTACAAGGCGATCACCCTGCTGCGCCACCAGCAGCAGCTGTCCTACGAGGAGATCGCCGAGGTCCTGCAACTGCCCCTCGGGACGGTCAAGGCCCGGATCCACCGCGCCCGGGCCCAGATCCAGCAGATGCTGGCCGACCGGTCCTACGACATCTGACGGGGAGGGGGAGGGCCGGACGGCCCCGCGGAAAAAAGTCACGAAACCCGTGCAACCCGGTCCCCCGGCGCGCCGTAGATCACCGCGGCGGGTGATCAAGTCAATGTCGGGGGATTCGACACCTGCCCGGGGAGGGAACGGAGGGGCCAAGGCCCGGCCGTTCCCCCCCATCACAGATTGCGCACCCCGGCGGCTCCCGGTTGGGATGCCCGCCGGCAGGCGCCAGGGGGATGGAAGGAGCCGTGATGGACGGCCGCGACCAGAGGGATCACCGGGCAGGACACGGGCTGGATTGCCCGGACTGCCGGCTCGAACTGCAGGAATACCTGGACGGGACCCTCGAGAAGAAGCGGTCCCTGGCCGTGTTCATGCACCTGCGCGACTGCGCGGCCTGCCGGGCCGACCACGACGCGCTGCAGGCCGTGTTCTCGGGGCTCGACGCGCTGCCGGCGCTGGAGGCCCCCGCCGACTTCGACGCGAAGGTCCTGGCCTCGGTGCCCTACGGGGCCTACCAGGCGATGGCCTCGCTGCGCCGCGAGCGCGTCCCCGTCTTCCTCGAGGAGCAGTTCCTGCCGGCCTGGCTGCGGGCCCGCGCCACGCGCGTGGCCGGCCTGGCCGTGGCGGCCGCGGTCGCCTTCGCCTTCGCCGCCGGCGCGGGCGCCGGCTGGCTGCTGGCTCCGGGCCTGGCGGGCCTGGGGCCCGAATTGCTGTGCCGCCTGCAGGGCGCCGGTCGCCGGCTGGTCGGCCTGCGCCGGGCCGAGGGCTGACCATGACCAGCGGGCGGGCACGGGCCACAGCCGTCGCGCCGGCCGGCGCCTGCCCGCTGGGCGTGCTGCTGCTGGTCGCCGCCCTGACCTCCCTGCCCGTTTCCGCGACGGCCGCCGCGTCGGCCCGCGACCCGCGCCACACGCAGGTGGCCGCCGACGCCCGCCTGGCGAAGGCCGCCGAGGCGGCCGGCCGCGACTCCCTGCTGCTGGAGATCCGCAAGTACCGCGCGATGATCCGCGTGCTGAGCGACAGCCTGGCCCGCAACAGCGACGGCGAGCTCACGGCCGAGCAGCGGGTCATCATCGAGCGGAACATCGGCGACGTCACGCGCATCGTCGAGGGCATCGGCGCGCAGCTCGGCAGGATGGAATTCGCCGTCAAGGACAACCGCATCTCGCTGGTGGATGATGCCGGCGACGGGATCGTCATCTCGATCCCCGAGAACCTCGACGAGCGCGTCAGCCAGGGCATCGAGGCGCTGACCGAGGCGATCCTGAAGGAACTGCCCGACTCGACCGGCGCCCACGGGCGGCGCCGTTCGCTGGCGGACTTCATCCCCGTGCCGCGGCCGCCGAAGCCGCCGCGCCACGTCATCGACGGCAACGTCGTGCGCATCGGCCACGCCGTCGCCATCGCCGGGAACGAGGACGTGCGCGGCAATGTCGTCGTCGTCTTCGGCGACTGCGAGGTGGCCGGCCGCGTCGACGGCAACGTCGTCACCGTCGGCGGGGCCCTGCGCCTGCTGGACGAGGCCGAGGTCGACGGCAGCGTGGTGGCCGTCGGCGGGCAGCTCGACGCCTCGCCCGAGGCGAAGGTGGGCGACACCGTCGCCCTGGACTGGCTCGACGGCGGCCATGCCCGCGGCCACGGCGTGGGGGGGCTGCTCGGCCATCGCGGCCTGACGTTCGCGCTGGCGCAGGGCATGTTCGTGGTGACGCTGCTGGCCTCGCTGCTGGCCGTGGCCGTGGCGCCGGCGTCGCGGCGCGAGAGCGTGATCGCCCGCCTCAAGGCCGACCCGGGCCGCGTGTTCGGCGCCGGCGCGCTGCTGGTCGTGACGGCTCCCGCCGCCCTGGCGGTGCTGACGGCCCTGCTCGTGATCACCGTGATCGGCGTGCCGGTGGCGGCCCTGCTCGCGCTGGCGGTCGGCATCGTCACCGTGCTCGCGGTCGGCGTGACGGGCATCGTGGTGGGGCGTCGCCTGGGGCCGGCGGGCGTCTCGGACCTCCTGGCGATGACCATCGGCCTGTGCGTGCTCCATGCCGTGGGCTTCCTCGCCTCGCTGCTCAACCTGATGGGCGCCCCCCTGGCCGCGGTCCTGACCGTCTTCGGGCTGGCCATCGCGGTCAAGGTCGCGGCGCTGGCCTTCGGTCTCGGCGCCATCGTCGTGACGCGCCTCGGGACCCGTCCCACCCCTCGCTGATCCCAGCACCCGACCTTCCCGGCGGCGCTGCTTGACGCCCCCGAACTGGGTGTTTTTTCCCGCATAATTGCGCGAATTTTCCCAAGTGCCCCTCGCGGCGCCGTCGCAGGCCTCCCGGCGGGTGGCTTCCGGCCGCCCTCGGTGGCCTCGCTTCATCGCGTATTTTGTTGAACACAAACAGATTATCCCTTAAGATGATTTATCAGGTGAATTTTTGAAGGTGACGGCCGCCGCCGGGGTCCGGGGTACGGAAGCTGCGTTATTTCGAGCAGGAACGGCAGCGGTGGCGGCGGATTCCCCGCCCGACCCGGACAAGGACGATCGCGGCGCAAAGGATCCCATGATGGCGAAGGAAGGCAAGCGCAACGGTACCCTGGCGATGGTTGCGGTCGCGGCCCTGCTGATCGCCGGCACCGCCCTGGCGTCGAGCACGGCGACCTTCGACAACGGCCTGCGCGTGACGGTCCACACCTCGTCGGACATCGCGGCGGCCTGCACCGTGGCCGCCGACGGCAGCCGCGTGCTGGCCGACGCCCGCGTCGGCACCGTGGCGCTGGCGCCGTCCACCCGCACCCTCTACCCGTTCGACGCCGACGTCGTCCTGGCGGCGCTGCGCGACATGCGCGGCTTCAGCTGCGACGTCGAGGTCGAGGTCTACATCCTGGACGGCATCCCGGTGGAGACGGGCGGCAGCTTCGCGCGCCGCGGCGTCATCTTCCTGTCGCCGTCGTACGCGCCGGTCAGTGACGGCATCGTCTCGTACATCACCACGCACGAGATGGGCCACGTGCTGACCTGGGCCGCGATGGACGGACGGCAGGCCCGCTGGGACGCCTACGCGCAGCTGCGCGGCCTGGACCTGTCCACGGCCGGCGCCGACGCGCCGCACGCCTTCCGCGCCCGCGAGATCGCGGCCGAGGACTTCCGCTACCTGTTCGGCGGCGCGCTCGCCACGGCGAACATCGGCCTCGAGAACCCGACCCTGGCGACGCCCGACCGCATCGCCGGCCTGCGCGACCTTCTCGTCAGCTTCCTGGACGACACCGCACCGAGCGTGGCCACGGTCACCAGCCGCGCCTTCCCGAACCCCTGCAATCCCCGCACGACGATCGAGCTGCTGCTGCCGGCCGGCGTGGACGCGTCGGGCGGCGCCGAGGTCGGCCTCTACGACATCCGCGGCCAGCTGGTCCGCAAGCTGCACGGCGGCGACGTCGCCAACGGCCGCCTGGCGCTGGCCTGGGACGGCACCGACGACTTCGGTCGCCAGGTGGCGTCGGGCCGGTACCTGTACGTCGCGCGGGTCGCCGGCAGCGCGGCGCGCGGCGACATCACGCTGGTGCGCTGACCCCCGACCTCCCGACAACCCTGCACGGGATCCCTGCCGCGCGCCGGCCCGAACGGGCCGACGCGCGCGGCTGCGCGTCCCAGGAAGGCAGCTCCATGTCCAGGATCGGCAACGCCATCATCGCGGCGTCCGTGGTCGTGACGGCGCTGGCGGCACTGGCCGGCTGCGGCGGCCCGGCCACCCCGGTCGAGCCCGCGCGCCCGGCCCCGCCCCGGCAGCTGACCGCCACCGAGGCGGTGTTCGAGGCGAATCCCACCTACGCGCCGGACGGCTCGGCGCTCCTGTTCGAGTCCGACGCCACCGGGAACCTGGAGATCTGGCGGCTGCCGCTCGCCGGCGGCCCGGCCGAGCAGGTGACGTTCGACCCGGCGCGCGACAGCGCACCCGCCTGGCTGCCCGACGGCAGCGGCTTCGTCTTCGAGTCCGACCGCAGCGGCACCACGTCGATCTGGCGGCAGGACCTGTCCGTTCCCGGCCTGCAGCCGGTGCCGCTGACGGACGACGCCGGCGAGGACGGCAGCCCGGCCGTGTCGCCGGACGGGACGCTCGTGGCATACGAGTCCAGCCGGGGCGGACCCTCGGGGCTGGACCTGTGGCTGTCGCCGGTGGGGGGCGGCCCGCCCGTGCGCCTGACGACCAGCGTGGACGGTTCGTACGACCGCTCGCCCGACTGGTCGCCCGACGGGGCGCTGATCGTCTTCGAGTCGAACCGGCAGGGCGGCGCGCCCGCGCTGTTCACCGTGCCGGCGCAGGGCGGCGGCCTGTCCCGCCTGACGCCGCTGCCCGGCTACGAGGGACACCCCGCATGGTCGCCGGACGGCGCGCGCATCGCCTACGAGAGCACGCAGTCCGGCGCCATGGAGGTGTGGTGCCTGGACACCGCGGACGGCCGCGCCCGGCAGGTCACGACCGGCGGCGGCTACTGGCCGCGCTGGAGCCCTGATGGCAGCCGCCTGGCCTACTGCCGCTGGGGCGCGACGAACCCGAACCTGTGGGAAGCGCCGGCGCCGTGACGTCTGGAAACATCGACAGAAACTGGGAACAGCAACAACAACAGGCAAATGGGCAGGGAGGGGCGAAGGCAGGCTGGCATCCCCGACGGGGTTCGAACCCGTGTTGCCGCCGTGAAAGGGCGGTGTCCTAACCACTAGACGACGGGGACGCCGTTCCGTTGAGCCGCGAAAACTACCCTATGGCCCCGGCGAAGTCAAACGGGCCCCCGCCGCGCGCCGCGCCGCGGGGGATCCGTGCACTCAGCGGGCCGCCGCCTCGTGGAACAGCACCGCGCTGGTGCGGGCGCCGTTCCGGAAGTTCGCCAGGTGGAACTTCTCGTTGGGGGAGTGGGCGTTGTCCGTCGACAGACCGTAGCCCAGCAGCAGGACCGGCGCCTTCAGGCACGACTGGAACGTGCCCACGATGGGGATGCTGCCGCCCTCGCGGATGAACACGGGCTCGGCGCCGAACCCCTCGCGCAGCGCGCGCACGCCGGCCTGCATCATCGCCGAGTGGCGGGGCACCAGGACGGGATTCGCGTTGTGCAGGTTCTCCACCTCGACGTCGACGCCCGCCGGCGCGATGGCGCGCACGTGGTCGCAGAACGCCGCGGCGATCCGGTCGGGATCCTGGTTCGGCACCAGGCGCATCGAGACCTTCGCCAGCGCGCGCGCCGGGATGATCGTCTTGGCGCCCTGTCCGCCGTAGCCGCTGACGATGCCGTTGACGTCGCAGGTCGGCCGCGCCCACATGCGCTCGAGCGTCGTGTAGCCGGCCTCGCCGAACGCCGCGGGCGCGCCGGTTTCCTGGCGCAGGATGTCGTCGGTGTAGCCCAGCGAGGCGAAGCCCGCGCGCTCGTCCGCGTCGAGGTCCAGCACGTCGTCGTAGAAGCCGGGCACGGTGCAGCGGCCGTCGGCATCCTTCAGCTTCGCGATGATCTCGGCCAGCGCGTTGGCCGGGTTCTGCACGGTGCCGCCGTAGCTGCCCGAGTGCAGGTCCTGCGCCGGCCCGCTCACCCTGATCTCCATGTAGGCGAGACCCTTGAGGCTGTAGCAGATGCCCGGCGTCGTCTCGTTGTACAGCGCCGTGTCCGACACGACGATCGCGTCGCACGCGAGCTTGTCCGCATTCTGCTCCGTGAAGCGGTACACGTGGTGGCCGCCGCACTCCTCCTCGCCCTCGAGGATGAACTTCAGGTTCACGGGCAGCTCGGTGCCCGTGCGCACGTACGCCTCGAGCGCCTTGAAGTGCGCGTAGAACTGCCCCTTGTCGTCGGTGGAGCCGCGGGCGTAGAGGATGTCGTCCTCGATGCGCGGCTCGAACGGCGGCGTGTGCCACAGGTCGAGCGGGTCGACCGGCTGCACGTCGTAGTGGCCGTACAGCAGCAGCGTCGGCCGGTCGGGACGGGGCGCGGTCTGCGCGAAGACCAGCGGGTGGCCGTCGCCCTCGATGATCTCGGCGGCCAGGCCCAGCCCGCGCAACTCGTCGGCGCAGAACTCCGCGGCGCGGCGAACGTCGGCTGCGTGGTCGGACTGCGAACTGATGCTCGGGATGCGGAGCAGCTCGCACAACTGGTCCACGTGCGACTGTCGGTGGGCGTGCAGGTACGCGAGCACATCAGCGAGCGCCATGGCGGTTCTCC
>CAINDZ010000088.1 GCA_903847545.1 uncultured bacterium
CGTGGCCGACGAGCAGCGCCGCCTGGTGGCGACCGACGTGCGCGACGGCCGCATCGTGCTCCAGCTCGGCAAGAAGCGGCACCACCACCTGAGGGTGGAGGGATGACGCCGGCGCCCGGCGGCCCGCTTGCGGCGGCCCCGGGCGCAGGCGATCATGGCCATGAACCCCGTGACCCGAAAGTCCACTGCCCGTCCGGCCCCGGTGAAAGGATCCCCAACATGCCCCGTTTGACCCTCACGCCGTCCGGCCGCCGGAACGCGCTGCTGATCCCGGCCTGCATCGCCCTGACCTGCCTGGTCGCGTGCGGCTCGGGCTCGTCGGGCACGCCGGCCACGACCTATGCCAAGGCCCGCGCCGATGCCGCCAGGAAGCTCGAGTCGATGAACGCCTACCAGGTCGTCGGCACGGTGAAGCTGGCGGGACGCCCGGTGGGTGTCCCGGCCGACTCGGCGCAGACGGCCGAGCTGTCCTTCGCGACGGCCGCCCGCTGGCCCGACCGCCTGGTGATGACGCAGTCCGAGGGCGAGCCCATCCTCAGCCTGGGCACCGGCGCCTCCGCGTCGTGGTTCTACTACGCCCCGATGCGCGCGGCCTTCCAGGGCGCCCCGGCCAAGCTGTCGCGCGACCTCGAGGCCGCCTCGACCATGGACCTGGACGAGGCCCACATCTTCAACTTCTACGCCGGGCTCGGCCAGCTGCTGCTGCCGTCCGACCGCGAGCCGGTCGAGGCCCCGGTCACCGAGAAGCTGACCATCGACGGGCGCGAGGTGAAGTGCACCGTCTTCAGCCTGCCCGGCCTGCCCGAGGACCCGGCCAGCCCCGCGCCGGTGCCCGGCCCCAGCCGCTGGTGGCTGGACCCGGCCACGGGCTTCTGCGTGAAGGCCACCACGTCGATGACGATGAAGGGGCGCGGCGGCTCGTTCATCCAGGAGATCACGTACACGGTCAACAGCCGCGTGCTCGACACCCCTCCGGGCGAGGACAAGTTCGCCTTCATCCTGCCCGAGGGCGTGCGCGTTGCCGCCACGCTCGAACAGCTGACGAACCCCGAATCGATGACGGGCCAGCCCGCGCCCGACGTGGTCCTGACCGGCCTCGACGGCACGGCCTTCAACCTGTCGGACCTGCGCGGCAAGGTCGTCTTCCTGGACCTGTGGGCCACCTGGTGCGGCCCCTGCCGCATGGAGATGCCGCACCTCGAGACGCTGCACAAGGAGTTCGGCCCGGACAAGGTCGTGTTCGTCTGCGCCAGCAACGAGGACCAGCCGACCATCGAGGCCTTCCTCAAGAAGAACCCCTACACGATGCGCATCGTCCGCATCGCCGCCGAGGACGCCCAGGCGAAGTTCAAGGCCGAGAGCATTCCCTGCGGCTTCGTCATCGACAAGGACGGCGTGATCCGCGCCCACATGATCGGGGCGCAGAGCGAGGCGCAACTGCGCAAGGCTTTGTCCCTTGCAGGGGTGGGGGGCTGATAACAGCCAGGCCGTGAAACGAACGTCGGGCGGACAGTCCTCGGGCCTTCGGCCCTGCGGATAGTCCGCCCGACGTTCGTTTCACGGCCTGGCTGTTATCAGCACCCTCTCCGCGGGCGACGTGGAGAAGGGGGCAACGGCGGTAGGGGCGAGCGGAGGACCGCCGCCCACGAACCGGCGTAGCGAGAGACGCGGCTCGGGGTGTGCCCACCGCCCGTGCGTCAGGGCATGGTGGCCCACAACGAAGATCGGCGAACTATCCGCAGGGCCGAAGGCCCGAGGACTGTTCGCCGATCTTCGTTGTGGGCCACCATGCCCTGACGATCCGCCTACGGTAGGCGCCGGATCTCCACGCGCCGGTTGCGCGCCCGTCCCTCAGGCGTGGTGTTGTCGGCCACCGGGTCGGCCGCGCCGTAGCCGAGCGCCTTCAGGCGCGACGAGGGCAGGCCGCGCTCGATGAGCAGGTCGCGCACGGCCACCGCCCGGCGCAGCGACAGCGACCGGTTCGACTCGGGGCTGCCCGTGTCGTCGGTGTAGCCGCGGATCTCGATGGTGCCGGGCTCGCCCGCGGCCCAGGCGGCGATGTCCTCGAGCTGCAGGCGGGCCTCGCGCGTCAGCACGGCGCTGCCCGTCGCGAACGACACGCCGTCCAGCACGAAGTCGGCCGCCGCGGCCGGGTGGTGCTCGGCGCGGTCGGGGCTGATGGGCACGGCGACCGGGCAGCCGTCCTTGTCCACCTTCGAGTCGGCCTCGGTCCCGGGGCACTTGTCGCGCCCGTCGGGCACGCCGTCCTGGTCGGCGTCCTGGTCGGGGCAGCCGTCGGTGTCGTCCAGCCCGTTCACGTCCTCGGCGGCGTCGGGGCAGCGGTCGCGCGCGTCGGCGATGCCGTCGCCGTCGTTGTCGAGGTCGGGGCAGCCGTCCTGGTCGCGGTACCCGTCCACATCCTCGGCCAGCTGCGGGCAGGCATCGGCCGTGTCGGCGATGCCGTCGCCGTCGTTGTCCGGGTCGGGACAGCCGTCGAGGTCGGCGAAGCCGTCGCGGTCCTCGGCCTGGCGCGGGCACTGGTCGTCCTTGTCGGGCACGCCGTCGCGGTCGGCATCGCTGGAGCCGAACCACCACGTCACGCCGGCCCAGGCGCTGGCCAGCGCGGTGTTGGCGTCCACGTAGTCGGGGCCCCAGCGCTCGCTCAGGCCGATGTTGTCCAGGCCGTCGCCCTGCAGCACCTGATAGCGCGCGCCCAGGCCCAGTCGCAGCGACTGGCCCAGCGCCACGTCGAGGCCCAGCCCGAAGCCCAGCGTCAGGTCGGTCGCGGACAGGGCCGCCGGGTTGCCATCGCTGTCGTAGCCGTTGACGGTGTCGCCCGCGGGAAACCAGCCGCCGGCGCCCTCGGTCGGGTTGATGACGCGCCACTTCGTCAGGCCGATGCCGCCGACCAACGTGGGACTGAAGCGCGCGCCCGGCGACAGGCGGTGTTCCAGCTCGAGCATCGGCTGGCGCATCAGCGTGTGGTAGGGCGGCGTGGCGGTGAAGGTCCAGCCGGCGTCCTCGTTGCGCGCCGACACGCCGGGCCGCACGTAGCCCTGCATCCACGCCGCGTGCAGGCTCCAGTGGCGACCGAGGCCGCGACCGAGGCGCACGCGCCCGAACTGGTCGGCGGCGCTGTAGTCCCAGCTGCCTTCCTGCAGCTTCATGATGCCGCCCTCGAGGCCCAGGCTCCAGCGGCCGGTCGGCGGCTCGACGGCGGCCGCGGCCGGGTGCGCGGCCAGCATGCCCGCAAGGGTCGCGGCGACGGCGACCAGCGGTCCCGCCCCCCGCCGTCGTGCGGCCCGGCCGCACCACGCACAGGCTGTCCGCCGCCAGGGGTGTCGCTCCGTCTTCACCTGCATCGTCATGCTCCCGGGTCTGCTGTGGCGCCGTGTGTCGAGCCGCGGTCGGGTCGCGCCGTGGGGTGCGGCCGCATCGGCGTCAGGGTCCCATCCTAGCGGTCCGTCGCGGGCGCTGGCAAGGATGGAGCCGCGCGCCCGTGCGCGAAAGAAAAGGGACCGCCCGGGAAGGGGCGGTCCCTTGGAATGTCTCGTGGCGGTCGCCCGCTCAGTCCATGTGCAGCTTCAGGTTGTCGATGATCGAGATCGGGTTCGGGCGGCTGTTGTCGCCCCCGTTGTCGCTGTAGTCCCCGAACACCCCGAGCTCCAGCTTGCGGGTCTTCACTTCGGGCTTGCGGTAGCTCTTCTTGTCCATCTGCCTGTCCTCCTGCCCCTGCCGGGCCCTTCCCCCAGGTATCCCTGCATATCGGGTCCGTGGCGATCCCCTTCGCCGGCGGTTCCCGGTCTTTTTGTCACTCTTTGATAATATCCTCAAAAAGCAACCACGTCAAGTCCATATTTTGCGTTTTGGGGATGTCTTATGATGCGCTTTGCTGGGCCCGGTACAGGGAGGCGTACAGGCCCCTGGCGGCCAGGAGGTCGTCGTGGCGCCCGCTTTCGACGATCCGGCCCTCGGCCACGACAATGATCCGGTCCAGTTCGCGGACCAGCGACAACCGGTGGGCGATGACCACGGCCGTCCGCCCCTGCATCAGGGTGCGCATGGCCTGGCGGATGGCCTCCTCGCTGGCGGCGTCCAGGGCGCTGGTCGGCTCGTCCATCACGAGGATGCCGGGATTGCGCAGGAAGGCCCGCGCCAGCGCGACGCGCTGCCGCTGGCCCCCGCTCAGGCGCACGCCGCGCTCGCCGGTGACCGTCTCGAGCCCCAGCGGGAGGGCGTCGGCGAACGTCGTCACCCCGGCCTGCGTCGCGGCCGTGCGCACCGCCTCGTCGCC
>CAINDZ010000089.1 GCA_903847545.1 uncultured bacterium
CGCGTGCACCGCGCCATGCTGGCCCGCGGCTTCGACGGCGAGGTGCGCGTGCGGCAGCCGTCGTCGTTTGGCGCGACCGATGCCGTGTTCGTCGCGGCCTGGCTGGCCTGCTTCGCCGCCGCGCGCGCCTGGAACCTGGCCGAGCTGCTGGGCCGACTGCTGGCCGGGGGGACGCCATGAGCCACCACCTCGTCGAGGTGCAGGGACTGTACTTCACCTACCCGGACGGCGTCGAGGCGCTGCACGACGTGTCGTTCCGCGCCGGCCACGGCGAGGCCGTGGCGCTGGTGGGCGGCAACGGCGCCGGCAAGTCGACGCTGCTGCAGCACCTGAACGGGCACCTGCCCGCGCAGCGCGGCCGGGTCGTCATCGGCGACACGGTCGTGACGCCGCGCACGGCGACGCTGGCGCGGCGCGCGATCGGGATGGTCTTCCAGGACCCCGACGACCAGCTGTTCATGCCGACGGTGGCCGACGACGTCGCCTTCGGCCCGCTGAACGCCGGCCTGCCTCCCGACCAGGTGGAGGACCGTGTCGCGCAGGCCCTGGCGCGCGTGGGGATGTCGCATGTGCGCGCCCGCCCGCCCTACCGCCTGTCGGCCGGCGAGAAGCGCGCCGTGGCCATCGCCACGGTGCTGGCGATGGCGCCGGACATCCTGGTGATGGACGAGCCCTCGGCGAACCTGGACCCGCGCGCGCGCCGCCGCCTCATCGACCTGCTGCGCTCGTTCGACCACACGCGGATCATCGCCACGCACGACCTCGAGCTGGTCGTCGAGGTCTGCCCGCGCGTGATCGTGTTGGACGGGGGGAGGGTCGTGGCCGACGGGCCGACAGAAGAGATCCTGGGGGACGAGGCGCTCATGCTGGCGCACGGGCTCGAGCGGCCGCACATCCTGGGCCACCCGCACCCGCACGCCTGCGGGACTACTCGCCCAGCTCCAGCCTGACCGGCTGGCCCAGGAGGCCGCTGAACGGCGACTCCGTCAGCGCCACGTGCTCGCCGCGCTGCAGGGCGTCGTCGAACGTCCAGCCCTGGTGCCGCACCAGGTAGGCGACCCACATGTGCGTGGCGCGCCAGCCGACGGTGCAGTGCAGCAGGACGTTGCCGTCCTGGCGCGCCAGGATGGTCGCCAGGCTGTCCACGGCGGCGGTGGTGTAGGGGTGGGCGTCGTCGCCCATGGGCAGGTTCACGTATTCCAGGCCCAGCGAGGCCGCCAGCGCCGCCTCGTCGAAGGGGACGCGCTTGCGGTCGGAGGTCTCGGCCGGCGTGCGCAGGTTCACCACGCAGGCGACGCCGTGGGCATTGGCGTTCACCAGGGCCAGCGAATCGGGCTGCCCGCTGATGAACACGCGCCCATCGCGCCAGACGCGGGCGGTGAAGCCGGGCCAGTCGCGCACCGTGTCCGGCAGCGCCGCGCGATTGATCCCCAGCGCCGTCGGCTGCGCCGCACCGGCCGGCCCGGCCAGGCAGGCCGCCGCCAGCAAGGCCGGGACCGCAAGGTTCACGAGGTGCCTCCGCATCCTGGTCTCCGTTCTTCCTGTGTTCAGTTCTTGAGGTATGTCGCGACCTGCTTGAACTCCGGCGTGCCGGCCTCGCGTACGATCTCGAACATGATCATCTGCGAGCCCATGACGTCGACG
>CAINDZ010000090.1 GCA_903847545.1 uncultured bacterium
CAACGACCTGGGCAGCCTGATGATGGAGGAGAGCGTCGTCTCGAAGGCGGGCACCGTCCACGCCTTGACGCGGGCCGACCTCGACGAGATGATCGTGGGCGCGGGCTTCCGGCCCGTGCTGCGCGACAACGGGTATCGTCACCTGAGCTGACCTGATAGCGGGAGCACGCCCCTTGCGACTGGCCTCCGAACGCGGCATCGGCTTCTGGGAACGGCAGGCCTTTCGCGGCTTCCGCCTGCGCAAGCGCGCGCACCAGCTGGCGCGCTTCCGCCCCGGCGCCGACAAGCCCGTGCTCTTCATCGTCGGTTGCCAGCGCAGCGGCACGTCGCTCATCCACCACCTGCTGCGCCTGGACCTGGACACGGTGACGTACGACGAGGAGAGCCCGCTGTCGGCCGCCGACCCGGTCGAGGGGCTGCGCTGGGACCCGTTGCCGCAGGTGGCCGAGCGGTTCCGCTCGGACCGCGCCGGGTTCATCGTCACCAAGCCGCTGGTCGAGTCGCAGAACCTCGACCGCCTGCTGGCGTCGTTCCCCGGCTCGCGCGCGCTGTGGATGTACCGCGACTACCGGGCCGTCGCGCGCAGCAACGTCGCGTTCTTCCCCGAGGGCACCAGCCGGCGCGACCTGGCGCCCATGCTGGCCGGCGACCAGTCCAACTGGCGTTGCGAGCGGCTGGGCGAGGACGAGCGCGCGCTGGTCGCGGGCCTGCACCGGCCCGACCTGCCGGCGCACGACGCGGCGGCGCTGTTCTGGCACGCGCGCAACAGCCTGTTGTTCGCGCGCGACCTGGCGCTGGACCCGCGCGTGCGGCTGTGCCGCTACGAGGACCTGCTGGCCGACCCGGCCGGGGTCATGCGAGGCGTGTATGCGTTCCTGGGCCGGCCCTGGCCGGGCGACCGCATCGTTGCCGATGTCGAGCCGGCGCCCGCGCGCGCGCCGCGGCCGCTGGAACTGGAACCCGGCATCGCCCGGGCGTGTAACGACATGCTGGCGCGTCTCGAGGCCGCCCCTCGCGTCCGGCCGCCCGCGGCCGGTTGAACATCCATTCTCCGTCAACGGGACCATCTCTTGCGTCACGGCTGCCCGGACAGGCAACCGTGAGCCCGCCGCCCGGGCGGGGCCGACAGCGCCGGAGGTTGGAACGTGAACAGGCTGATGTCGAACTTCTTGTGCGCCAGCATCTTGGCCCTGGCCGTGGCGGGATGCACCACCTCGCCGGTTCCCGTGGCTCCCGAGCCTTCCACCAGCGACCCCATGGGGCGCCATAGTCCTTCGTTGCGGATTGCAGTGCTGGACCACCACCTGCTGGGCGATCTGAGCGACCCGGCCGTGATGGCGAAGTACGCTCGCGCCGACGTCATCATCACGCAGCCGGACCGGTTCTGGGGACATCCGGGGCTCGAACGGAACATGGAACTCCTGCGGGCAGCCAACCCCCATGTCAAGATCCTCGGCTTCTTCCGCTCGAAGTGTGTGCGCCAGGAATGGGCCGACTACGATCGGTCCGTCCAGTCATTCGATCGCGACCTTTATGACGCGGCTCGGCCGTATTTCAGCTACACGACGACCGGCGACACGCTCCAGGACTGGCCAGGCGTCGCCCTTTTCGACTTCATGAACCCGAATGCGCGGCGCGCCATACTCGACGTCATCGTATCCTACCAGCATTCGTCCACGGCCAAGCTCGACGGCGTATACTGGGACTACTTCAATCCCGAACTGTGGATTTCACAGGATGTGGCTTCCATGACCGGTGAGCCGGACATGGATGGCGACGGCGTCGCTCATTTCAGCGACGCCGACGAGAAGGAGGCGTTCCGTGCGGCGCAGGCGGAGTGGATCCGCGAGATGCGGGGGCGCCTCGGCAGCGAGTTCATCCAGATCGCCAACGGCAGTCGCGCGCTGTCCGACTCCACGTTCGCGGGCCTGCTTGACGGCATGAACTACGAGATCTTCCCGGATGTAGGATTCGGCGGGCCTACGCCCTACCGGGAAGCCCTCGATCCGTCGCGGCCCAACAACCTGTGGGCCGCCAACCGGTGGCTGCGCACGGAGAATGGCGGGCCGTGGCAGATCCTCGAGAACGTGTGGGTCCCGTCGATGATGGACCAGAACCAGGTTTGGCAGCCCCTGAACATGGGGGACATGAACCGCGCCATCGCCCTGCTGACTGGGTCGACCGTCATCCATTACGACCTGACCGGCGCGCACCACGCGGGTCTGCCCGATGTCGAGGTGAACATCGGTGCCCCGGTGGGAGGCGTCACCATCAACGGCGACGTCTTCACGCGCGAGTTCGAGCGTGGCACCGTGACCGTAACGATGGGCTCTGGCGCCTTCCCGCTCGGGTTCTCCTTTGCTATCACCCAGTTGAATGACGCCGGTGGCCAGGATCTTCTGCAGGCGGTGGGTCCCAACTACATCTATCCGTAGACCGGCCTGGTTGCCGCCAGGGCGGTGTTGCGGCTATCCTCTGACGGAGGAATCCGCGCCCCGGCGACCTGATGGAGGCTTCTTGCGCACCACATTCCTGCTTCTTGGCATTCTGGGAGTGCTGTCGATGGCCGGCATTGCGCTTGCCGCCGACCCGGTCGTGACCAACGTCCGGATGGCGCAGCGCATGGACGGCAGTGGCTTGGTGGATATCCGGTACGACCTTGCCGACGCGGATTCGCCGACTCTGGCGGTTGCCGTCCAGATGTCGGCTGACGGTGGCGCGAACTGGGGTTTCCCCGTCTTGCACATGACCGGCGACGTCGGGTCGAGCGTGGCGCCCGGCGCTGATCGGCACATCGTGTGGGATGCGGCAGCGCTGCCGCAGCGATTCAGCGAGGACCAGTACAGGGTCCGCCTTGCGGCCAGTGACCGCGCCATCCTGCACAAGCCGCATTCGCCGCGAAACGTCGCCATCACCGACTGGAGTTCCGTCAACTGGTCCGACCCGGCCACGCCGGAGCGTTACGCCCGGGCCGAGATCTTCCTGGCCATGGCCGCCTCGTTGTGGAGCCAGCAGTACAGGAACGAGCCGATCATCGATCGCATCAAGACGATCA
>CAINDZ010000091.1 GCA_903847545.1 uncultured bacterium
CCAGCACCCGGTTGCTCAGCCCGCGCAGGAACGTGCGGTCGTGGCTGACGAAGAGCATCGTGCCCTCGAAGTCGCGCAACGCGGTGACGAGCGTGTCCTTGGTCTGCAGGTCCAGGTGGTTGGTCGGCTCGTCCAGCACCAGGAAGTTGGGCGGGTCGAAGAGCATCAGCGCCAGTACCAGGCGCGAGCGCTCGCCGCCCGACAGGATGCGCACGGGCTTGTCCACGTCGTCGCCCTGGAACTGGAAGGCCCCGAGCAGGTTGCGCAGCGTCCCGACGTTGGCCAGGGGGAACGCCTTCTCGGCCTGCTGGTACACCGTCAGCGTGCCGTCGAGCTGCTCGAGCGACTGCTGGGCGAAGTAGCCCAGCTTCAAGGAGGCTCCCAGGCGCACCGTCCCTGCGTCGGGCGCAATGGCCCCCGCCACCAGCTTCAGCAGCGTCGTCTTGCCGGCGCCGTTGCGCCCCATCACGCACCAGCGCTCGCCGCGGCGGATCATCAGGTCGAAGCCGTCATAGATGACCCGATCGCCGTACCGCTTGCCGACGCCCTTCAGCTCGACGACGTCCTCGCCCGAGCGGTGGGGCTGCCGGAACTCGAACTCGACCACGCGCCGCTGCCGCGGGGGCTCGACCAGGTCCAGCTTCTCCAGCTTTTTGACGCGGCTCTGCACCTGCGCGGCCTTGGCCGCGTGCGAGGCGAAGCGCTCGACGAAGCGGCGCTCCTTGGCCAGCATCGACTGCTGGCGCTCGTACTGCGCCTGCTGGTTGGCGGCCTGGACGGCGCGTTGCCGCTCGAAGAAGTCGTAGTCGCCGGTGTACGAGACGAACTCGCCCGCGTCGATCTCGATGACGCGGCCGACGATGCGGTTCATGAAGTCGCGGTCGTGGCATGTCATCAGCAGCGCGCCGGGATAGCCCTTGAGGAACTTCTCCAGCCACAGGATCGACTCGATGTCCAGGTGGTTGGTGGGCTCGTCCATCAGCAGCACGTCGGGCCGGCCCAGCAGCACGCGCGCCATGCCGACGCGCATCTTCCAGCCGCCCGACAGCGCCCCGACGTCGCCGTCGATCTGGGCGTCCGCCAGGCCCAGGCCCTGCAGCACCTCGCGGGCGCGCGCCTCCAGCTCGTAGCCGCCGCCGTGGTGGTAGGCGTCCTGCACCTCGGCGTAGCGCTCGAGCAGCTCCTCCATGCGGTCGGCCTGGTCGGGGTCGGCCAGCGCCAGCTGGATGTCGTGCAGCTCGTGGTGCAGGTCGCCCAGCGCGCCGCTGCCGGCGATCGCCTCGTCCAGCACGGGGCGGCCCGCCATGTCGCCGATGTCCTGCCGGAAGTAGCCGATCGTCAGGTTCCGCGGGATCGACACGCTGCCCTCGTCGGGGGCTTCCTCTCCCACGAGCATCCGCAGCAGGGTCGTCTTGCCGGCGCCGTTGGGGCCCACCAGGCCGATCTTCTCGCCGGGGTTGACCTGCAGCGAGGTCTCCACGAACAGGATCTGGCGGCCGTAGCGCTTGGAGATGTTGGCCAGGGCGATCATCGACGGCTCCGGGGCGGTCGGTGGTGCGGCCGCGGCGGGCGCGGCAGGGACACGCGCGGCGCCGGGCGCCGCAGCCCGCAATAGTGCCTCCTGGGCCGCCCGGGCGCCAGTGGGCTCGTTGACCGCGGGCGTACACCGGTGATACGGTGGCAGTTCACCCATGCGGTCCGCCCGCCGCCGGGCCCCGGGCGCGCCGCGGTGCGGGACGCCCCCTTCCCTGGCAGGAGCCCCGTCGTGCGCGACGACGACCCGACCATCCGCCTGCCCCAACCGTCACCCGACCCGGGCGACGCGACGCTGGCCATGCCCGGCGCGGGGCAGGACGGCCTGACCGCCGCGGGGCCCGACGACGCCACCCTCATCGTCCCGGCCGCGAATCCCGGCGGCGCCGGCCCGCGCCCGTCCGACCCGATCGGCGCCGGCCGCCGCATCGGCCCCTACCTGCTGAAGCGCCCGATCGGCGAGGGCGGCATGGGCCTCGTCTGGGAGGCCGACCAGCAGGAGCCGATCCGTCGCCGCGTGGCGCTGAAGATGGTCAAGCGCGGCATGGACACCGACGAGTTCATCGCGCGCTTCACCTCCGAGCGCCAGGCCCTGGCGATGATGAACCACCCCGCGATCGCCAAGGTGCTCGATGCCGGGGCGACCGAGGAGGGACGCCCGTACTTCGTCATGGAGTTCGTCGAGGGCGTGCCCCTGAACGAGTACTGCGACGGCGCCCGCCTGGACCTTCGCCGCCGGCTCGAGCTGTTCATCCACATCTGCGAGGGCGTGCAGCATGCGCACCAGAAGGCGATCATCCACCGCGACCTGAAGCCCTCGAACGTGCTCGTGACCGTGACGGACGGCCAGGCGCTGCCGAAGATCATCGACTTCGGCGTGGCCAAGGCGCTCGATGCGGAGCAGTTCGACGACCTGCTGACCACCGGGGCCGGCCAGCTGGTGGGGACGCCCGAGTACATGAGCCCCGAGCAGACGGGGCTAAGCGACGCCGGGATCGACACGCGCACCGACGTCTACGCGCTGGGCGTACTGCTCTACGAGCTGCTGGTCGGCCAGCGCCCGTTCCGCCGCGAGGACTTGGCGCGGATGGACATCCTCGAGGTGCTGCGCGTCATTCGCGAGGTCGAGCCCGCGCGCCCGAGCGGGCGCCTCGTGCAGATGGGCCGGCAATCGGATGCCGACCTGCAGGCGGCCGCGCTGGCGCGCGGCGCCGAGCCCGCGGCTCTGGTGCGGATGGTCCGCGGCGAGCTGGACTGGATCACGATGCGCGCCCTGGAAAAGGACCGCGACCGGCGCTACGCGTCGGCGGCGGACCTGGCCCAGGACGTGCGCCGCCACCTGGACGACGAGCCGGTCAGCGTGGGGCCGCCGTCCCGGCGCTACCGCCTGCGCAAGTTCGTGCGTCGGCACCGCACCGGCGTCGCGGCCGGCGCTTTCGTGGCCCTGGCCGTGCTGCTGGGCATAGCCGGCACCACCGGCGGC
>CAINDZ010000092.1 GCA_903847545.1 uncultured bacterium
ACCTCGGCCTGTGCGCGCGGTGGCTGCCCGGTCCCGGCCCGGTGGACGGGGCCAGGGCCTCGTGGCTCGCGGCCGCGACCCGCTGGGTGCTGGTGCTCGCGTGGACGGTGTGGGGCGTGCGCCGCTGGCGCGGCGGGCAGCGGTTGCCGCTGCTGGCGCTGGTCGGCTCGTTCCTGTCGCTGGTGCCGGTGCTGCCGCTGCGCCACCACCTCGCCCCGTACATGGCCTACCTGGCGGCGGCCGGCTGGGCGCTGGCGCTGGGCGCGCTGCTGCCGCGACGCGCAGCAGCGTCGGGCCCGTCGGCATCGCGCATGGCGCTCGTCGCGGGCCTGGTCGCCTGCACGGTGTGGGGCCTGGTCACCTGCCGCACGGTGCTGGGCCGGCGCAACGAGCTGGGCCTGCCGGCGGACGACTTGGTGCGCGCGACCAGCCTGTCGTGGGAGGCGCGCGCGACGCTGCAGGGCGTGGCCGGCCTGGGCGGCGGGCAGCCGGTGCGGCAGGTCACGCTGCTGCAGGTCCCGTCCGGACCGGGCTCGCTCGAGTACGCGCAACGCTACGGCGAGCGTTGGGCCGGGCGCACCGAGCTGTACGAGGCCCTCGGCGGCGACTACGGCGCCGCGCTGCTGGTGCCGAAGGGCGTGACGGCGCACTGGGCAAACGGCCTGGTGACGGCGCCCGACAGCGCGCTGGTCTTCGTCGAGTCGGGCACGGGGCTCAAGCCGTGGGGCCGCACGGGCCAGGCCGCGTACTACGCCGCGCTGACCGACATCGGCTTCGGCAACTTCGACCGCGCGCGCGCCCACCTGGTGCGCGCCGGCGGCCTGAACGGCAAGACGATCATGTTCGCCTGCGACCAGGGACTGCTGCCCATCCCCATGGCGATGGTCACGCAGAACCAGAAGGCCTTCATCGACTGGACCGTCGGCAGGCTGGGCCAGGGCGCCACCCGCGCCGAGGTGGGCGGCCTGCAGGACACCTTCTTCAACCTCGTCTGCGCCTGCACCGGGCGCACGCTCGAGGATGTGACACAAGGCAGCCGGGTCATCGTCCCGGCCGAGACCGCCGTGGGCTCCGTCCCGCGGCAATGAGGGGCAGATGATGGGCGACTTCCTGCAGCAGACCGCCGGTCCGTGGACGATGTACCAGATCTGCGTGGCCCTGGTCCTGATCGTGGTCGGTTTCGTGGCGCGCGTGGTGCTGAAGTTCGTGGCCCGCCACCAGCTGGCGAAACTGACGGCCCGCACCGAGTCCGAGGCCGACGACATCGCGCTCGACGCCCTCGTCAAGCGGCTGGGCGCGCTGCTGCCGGTGGGCGGCATCTACCTGGGCGTGCGCTACCTGGTCTCGCTGAACCCCGAGTGGACATGGATCGCGAACCTCGACCGCGTGTTCCGCCTCGTGAGTACGCTGCTCATCACCTGGACGGCGTTCCGTCTGGTGGACGCCGGCGCGGTCGTGCTGTCGGAGATGTCCGAGCGCACCGAGTCGAAGGTCGACGACCAGCTCGTGCCGCTGGTGCGCAAGGGCGCGAAGATCTTCGTGGGCTCGCTGGCCTTCGTGCTCGTGGCGCAGAACCTGGGATACTCGGTCAGCGGCCTGCTGGCCGGCCTGGGCATCGGCGGGTTGGCGCTGGCCATGGCCGCGAAGGACACGCTCGCGAACCTCTTCGGCTCGTTGATGATCCTGCTGGACCGGCCCTTCCACGTCGGCGACACCATCACGTTCTCGGGCGGCGAGGGCGTCGTCGAGGAGATCGGCATGCGCTCGACGCGCGTGCGCACGCCGGCCCGCACCGTCATCTCGGTGCCCAACCAGAACCTGGCCAACGCCACGGTCGAGAACCAGAGCGAGATGCCGCGCCGCCGCGTCAAGTTCACGCTGGCGGTCAACTGCGGCGCCTCGGCGGCCCAGATGCAGGACCTCGTCGCGAGGATCGAGGCGCTGCTGCGCGCCGACCAGGAAATCGACCCCGAGCAGATCATGGTCCGCTTCACCGACTTCGGCGCCTCGAGCCTGGACGTGCTGGTCCAGTACTTCACGGTCACGACCGAGGTGCCGCGCCACCTGGCGGTGCGCCAGCAGGTGAACCTGGCCATCATGCGGCTGGTCGAGGAGATGGACCTGCGTCTGGCCCTGCCCACCCGCACGGTGCACCTGGTCGGCGGGGACGGCGTGCAACCCCGCAGCGAAACCTAAAGAAAGTCCTTTAGTGGGGATTCGTGGCTGCCGAAATCGGACAAGATAGTCCGATTGTTCGCCCGGGTAATCCGTCACCTGGAGGCCGCCATGTCCAGCCCCACCCACGCCGGCGCTTCGCGCTCGCAGCTGCCGCTTTCCCTGCGCCTGTCGTTGGCGCTGGGCTCCCTGTTCCTGCTCATGCTGGTCAGCATGGTCGCCACCCTGGTCACCGTCAGCGCGCAGAAGACCGACGGCCTGGTGATCAACCTGGCCGGGCGGCAGCGCATGCTGACGCAGAAGTACGCCAAGGAGACGCTGGTGGCCGCCTCGGTGCCCGCCGGCGAGCTGCACGACAAGGCGCGCGGAGCCCAGGCCAAGACGGCCAAGTTGTATGAAGCCACCGCCAGCGCGCTGCACGACGGCGGCAAGACGTGGCTGAACGCCGACCTGACCGGCGAGGTCACGCTGCCGGCAACGAAGTCGCCCGAGATCCTCGCGCAGCTGGACGCCGCCGCCGGGCAGTGGCAGGCGCTGGTCAAGGCCGCCGCGGCGGTCGAGGCCGCGGGCTCGGCCAACGGCCCCTCGTCCGGGGCGCTGCTGGGCGCCAGCGTCGAGGTGCTCAAGACGCTCAACGCGTCGGTGGCGCTCTACCAGGCCCGCACGGACGCGCGCGTGCGCACGCTGATCTGGATCCAGAGCGGCTCGATGCTGCTGGCGCTGGTGTCGTTCGCGGCGGCCGTCCTCTACATCCTGCGCTGGGTGACGCGGCCGATCGAGGTCGTCGTCCACGACATGAAGACCGGCTCGACCGAGCTGGCAGGGGCTGCGGACTCGGTGGCCCAGTCCAGCACGTCGCTGGCCGGGCAGTCGTCGGACCAGGCGGCGCGCCTGCAGGAGACGGCGGCCTCGCTGTCGCTGATGGCCTCGCTGGCGCGCGAGAACACGGCCGCCAGCGACGAGGTCGGCCGCCTGACCGGCGAGGTGCTGTCGGCGGCACAGGGCGGTCGCGACTCGATGGCGGCGATGAAGGACGCGATGGCGCGCATCGACCAATCTTCGAACGCGACGGCGCAGATCATCAAGTCGATCGACGGGATCGCCTTCCAGACCAACCTGCTGGCGCTGAACGCCGCGGTCGAGGCCGCGCGCGCCGGCGAGGCGGGCCGCGGCTTCGCGGTGGTGGCCGAGGAGGTGCGCAACCTGGCGCAGCGCAGCGCCGAGGCGGCGCGCCACAGCTCGGCGCTGCTGATCGAGTCGGGCCAGAACGTGGCCGCCGGCGTGGGCGCCGCGCAGGCGCTGGAGACGGTGTTCGACACCATCGCCGACGGGGCCGCGCAGGTCAGCGGGCGCATGTCCGTGATCGCCGGCGCCATCGCCCGGCAGAACACCGAGCTGGGCGGGCTGCACGACGCCATGGGGCACCTGGACGACCTGACGCAGAGCGGGGCCGCCGCCGCCGAGGAGTCGGCCGCCGCCGCCGAGGAGCTGGCCGCCCAGGCGCAACAGATCGACGCCGTGGCCCGGCAGCTGGGGCTGGTCATCGGCTCGCGGTAACCCCTTTCCAAGTTCGGCGTTGGGCGCCGCCCGGTTCGGGTGGCGCCCTTATTTCGGCGGGAGGCATGCATCCCGCGGCGCCGTTTTTCCGTATCAGGGACTTTCCCCCCGTCATAAAGTGGGTGCGCCGTCGCGCCCATGCCGGGGCGCGCTGATCCACCCTTGCCGGGAGCCGCCGCCATGCCGTTGTCGCGCCGCGATTTCATCAAGTCCACTGCCCTGGCCGGCGCTGCCGGCGCCGCCGCCGCGGCCGTCGGCGCCCTGCGCCCGGGCGAGGCCCGGGCCGACCTGACCGCCCTGCGCGGGCCGCGCCGCCTGAAGATCCTCATCCTCGGCGGCACCGCCTTCCTGGGCCCCGCCGTCGTGAACGAGGCCCGCACGCGCGGCCACGAGGTGACGCTGTTCAACCGCGGGCGTACCAACGCCGACATCTTCCCGGACATCGAGCGGCTGAAGGGCGACCGCGACGGCGACCTGGAATCGCTGAAGGGCCGACAGTGGGACGTGTGCCTGGACGACAGCGGCTACATCCCGCACATGGTCAGGGACTCCGCCGAACTGCTGGCGCCCAACGTGGGGCAATACATCTTCATCTCGTCGATCTCGGTGTACAAGGACTTCACCTTCAAGGGCCTCAACGAGAAGTCGCCGGTCGGCACGCTGACCGACGAGGCCGTCGCCGCGGCGAAGACGCAGAAGGACATCACCGGCGAGAACTACGGCCCCCTGAAGGCGCTGTGCGAGCAGGCGGCCGAGAAGGCCTGCCCCGGGCGCACGTGCGTCATCCGCCCCGGTCTCATCGTGGGGCCGATGGACCGCAGCGACCGCTTCACCTACTGGCCGGTGCGCGTGGCGCGCGGCGGCGAGGTGCTGGCCCCGGGCGCGCCGGGCGACGTCACCCAGGTGATGGACGTGCGCGACCTGGCCGCCTTCGTGGTGCGCTGCATCGAGCAGAAGACCACGGGGACCTTCAACGCGACCAGCGCCCCGGGTGAACTGACGATGGGCGAGATCCTGGAGGCCTGCAAGAGCGTGTCTGCCTCGGACGCCACGTTCACGTGGGCCGACGCGGCCTGGCTCGAGAAGAAGGAAGTGCAGGCCTGGTCCGACATGCCGGTGTGGGTGCCGCTGGTGGGCGACTCGGCCGGGCACCCGTTCGTCGACGTGAGCCGGGCGCTGAAGGCGGGCCTGGTCTTCCGGCCGATCAGCGAGACGGTGCGCGGGACGCTGGACTGGTGGAACGCCGAACCGCAGGCGCGGCGCGAGGCGCCGATGAAGGCGGGGATCACCGCGGAGCGCGAGGGCGAACTGCTGACCGCATGGCACGCTGAGCACCCATAGTTCGGTGCGTGGTACCGTTGGTCGACTTGAACCCCTGCAATGTGAAGGGACGAACATGAAGCTGGCGTGCTTGCTCCTTGCCCTGGTGTGCTGCGTTCCGGCCCTGGCCGCCGACGAAGGGCCGGCTCCGCATGGGGTGCCGCATTGGCTGGTGCTGGGGCCCTTTGATGCACCGCTGCCGGCGCTGGCGAACGACGACCCGGCGCACAAGGTGGGCATCGCCGAGTTGCTGGCGCAGCCGCCGCTGGCGGTGGCGGGGCTGGTGCCCCGCGCGGGCCAGCAGGTGACCTGGCCGGGCGCCGGGACGGCGGCGTGGAAGGCGATGTGCGCCCCCGTGGGGCTGGAGAGTTCGCGCAGCGTCCCGCGCTGGGCGGTGCTGGCCACGTACGTGACGGCGCCGCAATACACGAAGGCGAAGCTCGAGATCGCGGCCGACCAGGCCTTCACGGCGTGGGTGGACGGGCAAAAGGTGTGCGGGCGCGACAAGGCCGATTCGACGTCGGCGGCCGTCGGAGGCGACATCAAGCTGACGCAGGGCACGCACGTGCTGGTCGTGTGCACGCTCGCCGACCCCGCCGACCGCGCCTACTGGGGCGTGCAGGCCTCATTCACGGCGCCGGTGACGCTGACGTCGGAAGCGGCGCCGTTCCGCAGCATCCGCATCGGCGACTACCTGGACACCGAGGCCATCTCCGGCCTGCATCTGTCGCCGGCGGGCGACCTCGTGGCCATCTCCTACCGGCGCCCCGAGGTGCCGGCCGACTTCGCCGAACGCTGGCTCGAGATCCGCCGCGCGAAGGACGGCGCGCTCGTGCGCACGCTGCGTGGCGACCAGGCCGCCGGCTTCCAGTGGGCCGGCGCCGGCCAGGCCTACAGCTTCACCACCGACCGCGACGGCAAGTCGACGCTGTGGCTGGACGACGTCGCCGGCGGACCCGCGCGGCCGATCCTGAAGGACGTCGAGCACTTCGGCGGCGTGCGCTGGCTGCCGGGCGGCAAGGCTTTCCTCTACACGCTGGACGAGGAGCGCGGCAAGGACCCCGAAGGCTTCAAGCGCATGCGCGGGCTGACCGATCGCTGGGCCGGCGCCCGCAGCGTGGGCTCGCTGTACCTGGCCACCGTCGACGGCGGCGTCTCGCGCCGCCTGACGGCCGGACGCGCCTCGTGCGACGTGCAGGACGTGACCGCCGACGGCAAGCGGATCCTGTTCACGCGCTCGCTCTACGACGACGCGAAGTTCCCCTTCGAGGAGGGCGAGCTGTACGAGCTGGACCTCGCCACGCTGGTGGCCGAGCGCATCCTGGCGGTGCCGCGCGGCGTCTCGGCGCTGTACGGGCCGGCGAAGGGCAAGCTGGTGCTGCGCGCGGGGCCGTCCGCCTTCGGCGGCGTCGGCAACACGGTGCCCGCCGGGCGCATCCCCAACGACTACGACGGCCAGCTGTTCGTGCTGGACCGCGCCACCGGCGGCGTCGACCCGATCACGCGCGACTTCGACCCCGCGATCGGCTCCTTCGTGTGCTCGCCCAGGGACGGCCGCGTGTATGCCACGGCGACCGACACGACCTGCGTGGGGCTGTACTGCTGGGACCCGGCCGGCCGCAAGTGGTCGTCCGTGGCCCCCGGCGTCGAGGTGACCAAGGGGCTGGAGCTCTCGGCCGACGGCTCGCGCCTGGCCTGGTACGGCGAGGACGCGATGGTGCCCGAGCGCGCCTTCACGCTCGACCTGGCGCGCCGCAGCGCCCGCCCCGTGCAGGTGGCCGCGCCGGCGGCCGACGACCTTGCCGACGTGCAACTGGGCACGCACGAGACCTGGGACTTCACGGCGAAGAGCGGCACGCGCATCCTGGGCGACGTCTACTACCCGCCCGAGTTCAGCCAGGACCCTGACCGCAAGTGGCCTTGCATCGTGTTCTACTACGGCGGCACCTCGCCGGTGTCGCGCGACTTCGGCGGCCGCTACCCGAAGAACCTGTGGGCGGCGCACGGCTACATCGTCTACGTGCTGCAGCCGAGCGGCGCCACCGGCTTCGGGCAGGAGTTCTCCGCGCGCCACGTCAACGACTGGGGCCGCACCTCGGCCGACGAGGTCATCGAGGGCACGCGGAAGTTCCTGGCCGCCCACCCGGCGATCGACCCGAAGAAGGTCGGCTGCATCGGCGCCTCGTACGGCGGCTTCATGACCGAGCTGCTGCAGACGAAGACCGACATCTTCGCCGCGGCCATCTCCCACGCCGGCATCAGCTCGCTGCACAGCTACTGGGGCGAGGGCCGGTGGGGCTACACGTACAGCAGCGTGGCCTCGTCGGGCAGCTATCCCTGGAACAACCCGGAACTGTACGTCGAGCAGAGCCCCCTCTTCCACGCCGACCGCATCAACACGCCGCTGCTGCTGCTGCACGGCGCCGCGGACACGAACGTGCCCGTCGGCGAAAGCGAGCAGCTGTACACCGCGCTGCGCGTGCTGGGCAAGCCGGTCGAATTCATCAAGGTGGACGGCCAGGACCACTGGATCCTGAACTACCCGCAGCGGGTGGTGTGGATGGAGACGATCATCGCGTGGTTCGACCGCCAGCTGAAGGGGCAGCCTCAGTGGTGGGATGACCTCTACGGAGCGCCGTAGGAAGCGAAGGCGCCGGACAACCAAGTGGCGTGGACAGTCCTCGGCGCTTCGCGCCTGCGGATAGTCCACGCCACTTGGTTGTCCGGCGCCTTCGCTTCGCTCGGCTGGGCGCGGGCGTTGTGGGGGGCCTTGCGCCGTGGTAGGGTGGGGCGTTGGATTGCAGGAGACGCACGAAGAACCTGAAAGGGTCGGGATGAGCGGGAAGCGGATCAAGGTGTTGGTGGATTTCGACGGCGTGTGGACGACCGTGGACGGGCAGGCGGCGGCGGTGGACGCGGCGCGCGGGACAAAGCTGGCCGAGGCGAGCGGGCTGCCGCTGGAGATGGTGCTGCGGTGCTGCGACGCGGTGTCGGCGGCGATCGAGGCGGAGCCGCTCGAGCACGGGTGGCGGCTGGACGGGCGCCTGACGGCCTATGCGGACGAGGATCCGTTCCTGCGGCACAACGCGACCAGCAGCGGCATCGGCATTTTGGCGGGGCGCGGGCACGCCGAGTGCCGCGCGCTGCAGGAGGCGCTGGCGGCGCGCGGGCACGCCGACCTCAGCGCGCTGGGCTCGGCCATCTTCATGGAGGCCAGCCACGCCTACCTGGCCGACCACGGGCACGACCTGCTGCCGGACGCGCCGGCGGTGCTGCGCGCGCTGCTCGAGGTGGCCGACGTCGTCTTCTGCACCAACTTCACGCCCGACGCCGTGGCCCGCAGCTGGGTGCCGCGCGGGTTCGGCTTCACGGGCGCCGAGGCCACGCCCGGCCTGTCGCTGCGCGGCGAGGCGCGCAAGCAGGTGCTGACGAACGACCCGGCGCGCCCTGTGCCGTTCGGCGAGCGCCCCGTGGCGGTCGACCGCTCGTACTACCGGGCCGCGCTCGAGGCCGAGTCGCCGGACATCGTCGTGGGCGACGTGTTCTCGCTCGATCTGGCGCTGCCGCTGACCATGCGGGCCGACGGCCACCCCACCTGCCGGCCCCTGTGCCTGCTGGCGCGCACCCGGTTCACCCCGGCGTGGTCGCTGGGGATGGCCCAGGGCGGCGGCGTGCCCGGCCTGCAGCTGTTGTCGTCGCTCGGGGAACTGGTGCCGCTGGCCGCCTCGCTGGCCCGCGCGCAGTCACGGAAGGGTTGACCATGCTGGACATCACCCCGGTGGCCTCGGGATTCCTGCCCGCCCCCGCGCGCGACGCGATGGTCGCGGCGTTCTCGGCGCGGTGGCGCGCGGCCGGCATCGAGCATCGCCTGGGCACGTGCGGGGCGAAGGCCGCCGCGGACGAGCTGCCCGTGCTGCTGGTACTGACCGGCGGCACCGAGCAGGCCGCCCTCGACGCGGCCGGCGACTCGACGCTGCCGGTGGTGCTGCTGGCGCACCCGCTCCAGAACTCGTTCCCCGCCTGCCTCGAGATCCTGGCGCGCCTGCAGCAGCTGGGCCGGCGCGGCGAGATCGTGTTCCTGGCCGACGGGCCCGACGGCGACCGCGCGTTCCACGAGGTCGCGACCGCTGCCGCGGCGCGCGCCCGCCTGGCCGGCCGACGGCTCGGCGTCATCGGCAAGCCCTCGGACTGGCTGGTGGCCAGCATGCCGACGGCGCCCGCGGTGAAGGAGGCCTGGGGCGTCGACCTTGTCGAGGTGCCGCTGGCCGAGGTCATGGACGCGATGAAGGCCGTGCCCGCCGGAGCCCCGCAGCTGGCCGGGCTCGTGGCCGACCTGGTGGGCGCCGCCGACGCAGTGGTCGAGCCGACGTCGGCCGACCTGCAGGCCGCCGCCACCGTCCTGGTCGCCCTGCGCGAGGTGTGCGCGCGCCACCGGCTGGACGCCTGCACCGTGCGCTGCTTCGACCTGGTGACGCAGCTGCGCACCACGGGCTGTTTCGCGCTCTCGCAACTGAACGACGAGGGCTTCATCGCCGGCTGCGAGGGCGACGTGCCGGCCACGCTGACGATGATGTGGCTGCACGCGCTGGCCGGCGAGGTGCCGTTCGTGGCCAACCCGCAGCAGGTCGATGTGGCGAACCACCGCCTCTGGATCAGCCACTGCACGATCGGCCGCAGCCTGCTGGACGGCTACCGCGTGCGCTCGCATTTCGAGTCGGGCCTGGGCGTGGCCATCGAGGGCCGGCTGCCGAACCAGCCGGTGACCATCGCGCGCATCGGCGGCGTCGACCTGCGCTCGGCACTGGTCACGGACGGGCGCATCGTCGCGGGCGGGAATTCGCCGGACCGCTGCCGGACGCAGCTGGAAATCGAGGTCGAGGCGGACCTGAACGACATGCTGCAGCGCCCACTGGGCAACCACCACGTGATGATCCGCGGTCACTGGGCCGGCGCGCTGGGGGCCTTTCGGAGGTTGTTTCTCTAGCGCAGGTACGGGCAACCGGCACGTTGGGCGGCGGCGCAAGTATCACGCGTTCGGGAGAGTTGCGCCGGCGCAAGAAAGGCGATCGACCAGGCAGCACGCCGCTAGTCCCATGATCGTTCGAGTACGAACATCACCTTTTCCGTCGCACGATGGTCGCGGGCAAGAAAAATGCCCCCCAGTGCGACCCCGATCCCGGCGCTGCTCCCAACCCTGTTCCAATGGAAGTCATCGCCGTTCCCGAGCTGAAGCCCGATGGCCATCATGGGCCACATGATGGCCTGTACCAGGAACTGCTGCCGCTTTTCCCGGGCCGGAATCCTCTCGTAGATGACCACCTTTTCGATTTCGTCCAGCGCCACGGCAACCGAGCGTTTCTTGCCGAAACAGAAGACACTGTCCGCAGTCGCCGGCGCAATCGTCATCCTCTCGCTGCAAATCTCGCGACCCGACGATGTGACGACCTTGACCTTGGATACTTGTTCGCTTGCCAGCACATCCCTGAACTCGGCAACGGTGTAGATTGTCCGGATGCGGTGATAGCGTTCATGGAATTCCAGATGGTCGATCTTCGGTTTGGGATCCTCCCGAACAAGAATCGACGCCGTTCGAGGTGAACAGCCACACCATTGGGCACCCCAAAGGATCAGCACCAGCTTGGCGACCCATTTCACGCTCGGCCCTTTCCTCGATGGGTCCAACCGGCCTGGGCCGGGCCGACGCGACCGCAAGACCGGACCACCCGGCCGAAACTTGCGCCGGCGCAACTCCCCTACGCCTTCTTTTCCTCGTCCAGCACCGCCCGCGGCAGCCAAGGCAGCACCATCAACCCCGGCACGCCCAGCGCCAGCACCAGCAGGAAGAAGTGCCGGTAGCCGAGCGCCTCCTGGATCTTCCCGCTCACCATCCCCGGCAGCATCATCCCCAGCGCCATGAAGCCGGTCGCGATGGCGTAGTGCGAGGTGCGGTGCTCGCCCTTCGACAGGCGCATCAGCACGACCATGAACGCGGTCGTGCCCAGGCCGTAGCCCAGCTGCTCGATCGCCACCAGCGGGTAGGCCAGCGCCGGGCCGGGCTGGGCGTACGCCATGTAGAGGTAGGCGGCGTGCGGGATGTTCAGCACCAGCGCCAGCGGCCACAGCATGCGGCGCAGGCCGAAGCGGGCGATGAGCCAGCCGCCCGCGATGCCGCCCAGCACCAGGCAGCCCAGGCCGACGGTGCCGTAGGCCAGGCCCACCTGCTGCGTCGTGAAGCCGAGGCCGCCCTCGGCGCGCGCGTCCAGCAGGAAGGGCGCCGCCAGCTTCAGCAGCAGCGCCTCGCCCAGACGGTAGAGCAGGATGAACCCGATCACGGCCAGGACGCGCGGCTGCCGGAACCAGTCGCCGATGATGGCGAGCCAGCCGGCGCGCGGCGCCGCTTCCTTGCGGGTGGTGGCCGCGAGGGCGCGCGCCTCGCGCGTGTCGGCGTCCGGGCGCGGCAACGCGAACGCGTGCCACAGCCAGAGCAGCGCGTAGAGCCCGGCCGCCAGGGCGAAGGCCGCCGTCCACGCGGCGGGCACCGAACCCAGGCGGGTCTCCCAGCGCCCGGCCTGCGTGACGAGCAGGCCCGAGCCGAAGATCATCGCCGCGCGGTAGAACATCGTGCGCACGCCGACGAACCAGGCCTGCTGCTGCGGCTGCAGCGCGTAGAGGTAGAACCCGTCGGCGGCGACGTCGTGCGTCGCCGAGACGAAGGCCGCCAGCGCGAACAGCGTCATCGAGACCGGCAGGAACGCGGGCAGGCGCAGCGCCGCGGCGACGCCGGCCAGGCAGGCGGCCATCAGCAGCTGCGTGCCCAGGATCCACGCGCGCTTGGTGCCGCGCGTGTCGACCAGCGGCCCCCACAGCATCTTCACGACCCAGGGCAGGTACAGCCAGCTGGTCATGAAGGCGATGGTCGCGTTGTCCACCTGCAGGCGCTTGTAGACGATCACCGAGACGGTGTTGACCAGGATGTAGGGCACGCCCTCGGCGAAGTAGAGCGTCGGCACGAAGGCCCAGGGCGTGCGCGCGCCGGGCGAACGGAATGGGTTGGACAAATCGGCCTCCCTGCCTTTCTTGGGTGCGGCCATCTTGACGGGCACCCGCGCCCCGCGCAATCCGAATGTGACGGCCCGCCACGCTCCGCGGCCAGGAAGCGACGCCGCGGCCAGGAAGCGACACCATGCCGATCCTCGTGACCGACTTCGACGGCACCTTCACCCGCCGCGACTTCTTCGACCTGATCCTCGAGCGCCACGAGCCGCCCGGCGCGCGCGCCCTGTGGGACCGCTTCCTGGCCGGCGAACTGACGACGTTCGAGGGCATCGCCGGCGTCCTCGGCGCCCTGCGCACGGACGAGGCCGGCGCGCAGGCCCTGGTCGACGCGATGGACCCGCCCGCCGGCGCCGCCGCCGCCGCCCGCGCGCTGCAGGCCGCCGGCTGGGAAATCGTCGTCGCCTCGGCCGGCTGCCGCTGGTACATCGAGCGCGTGCTGGCCGGGCTCGGTCTGTCGTTCACCATCCACGCCAACCCCGGCCGCTTCGCCCCCGACCGGGGAGTGGTGATGGAACGCGCCGCGGATTCGCCCTACCTGCACCCGGACCTGGGCATCGACAAGGCGGCGGTCGTGCGCGACGCGCTGCGGCGCGATCCGGTCGTCGCGTTCGCCGGCGACAGCTGGCTGACCGACGGCCCGCCCGCCCTGCTGGTGGCGCCGCAGCGGCGCTTCGCGACCGGGCAACTGGCGCGGCGGCTGGCCGAAAACCGCCACGAGCACCGGGTGTTCGCGGGCTGGGACGAGATCGCGGGGATGTTGCTGAGATAGCGACTGGGCCAGTGGTCACCCGCCCAACCACACCAATTCCCGCACCGGAGACGACGAGGCCGGAGCGCATCACTTGGATTGCGCTCCGACCCAAAGTTGCCGATTCGGCTATTGCTATTTCTTGAGCTTCGAGCCAACCAAGTCGTTTAGGCGTGCCTCAAGAGCTCCGGTTGAAACACACTCACGATTCACATAGGTTCCGCCAAGATGAGCCCGCTGCTGAAACTGGCAATTTACGCGCAACGAAACTGTAGTGCCGGTTTGTTTCACAAAGACGTTGAACTTTCCACTGCGGGAGTCCTCGATCGCCATTCCGAGACCTCCACAGTCACACCATTCTTTGTTTCCAGACCCGGAAAAGCTGATCCAGTCGGTCGTGATCAGTCCCGAGTCTTTCTCCATGTTATCAATCGGCAGGTTCAACTCTGCAAACGTCTCAACCGTGGCGGACCAGACGTCGTCCATGCTTGCATCAAAACTGAAAGCGTTGACAATCGTCCTGGGTGCGGGAGCTGTTGCACACCCACAGAACATCGTCACCAACAGGAGCGTAGGAACCGCGAATTTGCGCATCACAAGAACTCCTTTGCGACAATTATCACATCATTGTGCGAGCCCATCCGAGACAATTCCAAAAGACCGCTGCTCCCTGCATCGCCCCCTCGGAACAAGAACGGATCGAGCACGCGTCACCAGCATCAACTGGAATTCGTGAGGCATTCTAGCTGACCAACATCGTGAAGGTCAATCCAGTGTTGATGGAGTGCGCCCTCTTTCTATCACTGCCACCGACTGTGCGCCTACAATACCCGAGCATGTTCCACTGGTAACAAGCCGCGAATCCTGAGTCGCATGCTGTGGCGAATCCGTGCGATAATGACCGGCGCGACTCGGGGGAGCCGCGCACGTGGTCGAAGGGGGAGGCGCATGGGTGGGGTCACGTCCAGGCCGGCGATGCGGCTGGCGATGTTCTTCTGTTTCCTGGGACTGCTGGCCGGCTGCGGCGGCGACTCGCCGTCGGGCCCGGGCCGTGGCGACGGCATCGCAGCCATCGCGATCTCGCCCGGCAGCCTGGCGTACACGCCGGGAACGGCGGCCTGCGACGTGCAGGTGGACAACGCCGTGGCCACCATGACCTTCACGGTGACACTGGCCGCGCGCGGCGACTCGCTGACCATCGCCGGCGTGCCCGCGGCCGCGGGCGTGGCCGCGGAGGTGGCGCTGGCGGTCGGCGCCAACCCGATCGCGATCGTCGCGCGATCCGCCCACGGCGACACGACCGGGGCCTGCACCGTGAACGTGCTGCGCCTGGCCGAGCCCGGCCACGCCACGCTCTCCTACCTCGTCCTGTCGGCGGGCAACCTCGCGCCGATCTTCACGCCGTCGATCACCGGCTACACGGCCGAGCTGAACCACGCGACGAGCGAGCTCGTGATCCTTCCCGTCGCCGCGGCGGACGAGTTGGCGACGATCACCGTGAACGGCGCCGTCGTGGCCTCGGCCCAGGACTCGCCGCCGATCCCGGTGGTCGACGGCCCGAACACCGTCACCATCGTCGTCACCGCCGAGGACGGCGTGACCACGGAGACCTACACGATCGTCGCCACCCGCCTGGCCGCGGGCGTGGTCAGCAGCAGCCCCGAGGCCGTCGGCATCGCCTGCTACGTGCGCTATCCGCGCCGGGACTTCACGCTGGTGCCCGCCTTCGACCCGGCCGTCACGTCCTACACCGTCAATCGCGTGTCGACCGGGGGCAGCAACGACTTCTCGCTGGAGATCGCCGCCCGCAACGACGCGGCCTCCATCCGCACCTACTACCCCATCGGCGGGTACACCAACTCGGGGTCCTGGGTCCTGACCGGCATGGGCAACATCGATGTGGGCTCCAGCTATACGTTCCGCTTCCGGATCACCGCGCCGGACGGCGTGGCGACGCGGGAATACAGCGTCACGATCAACATCGTCGCCCCGGGCTGAGCCGGGCGTTGCACGTGAAAAAGCAGCAGCGACTTGCGCCGGCGCAAGTCGCTGCCTTTCTGTGCAAGCCGCTGCCTTTTGTGCAAGCCGCTGCCTTCTTGTGCGCGATCGTCGCTTGCGCTACCGGAACAGCGCCTTGAGCTCGCCCCACGCCGTCGCCTCGGCGGGCACGGCGTCCGAGACGACGCGGATCGTCGCGGTCATCTGGTCACCGGGGAACGAGTAGGCTCCGACGATCGGCGCGGTCGCCGTGACGGGCGCACCGGCCTGCCAGTCGTACTGGAACGACACCGTCCCGACGAACTGCTG
>CAINDZ010000093.1 GCA_903847545.1 uncultured bacterium
AGAACAGCAGCGCCGACCCGGCGGACTCGCCGACCTCGCGGCCCAGCATCATCTGGCCGCTGTTCCCGTGAGCCGGGGAGATGAGCGTGACCACGCCCAGCAGCAGGTAGCCCGCATGCGCGATCGATGACCAGGCCAGGACCCTCTTGATGCTGTTCTGCGCCAGCGCCACGAGGTTGCCGACGGACATCGTCACGACGGCCAGGCCGGTCAGCACCGGGTACCAGGCGAATGCCAGGTGCGGCTGCATCAGGCAGGCGAAGCGCGCCAGGATGGCGAAGCCGGCGGCCTTGACCGCGGTGGCCATGAAGCCCGTGACGTACGACGGGGCCCCGTCGTAGACGTCCGGCGTCCACATGTGGAACGGCACCATGGCGACCTTGAAGCCGAAGCCGACCAGCATCAGGCCCGCGCCGAGCATCGCCAGGCCGCGCTCGCCGCCGGCGGTGCCCAGGGCCCGCGCGATGTCGTCGAACGCCGTGCCGCCGGCGAAGCCGTACAGCAGGGCCATGCCCATCAGCAGGAACGCCGAGGCGAAGCCGCCCAGGAGCAGGTACTTGAAGCCGGCCTCGCTGCTGCGGGCGTCACCGCGCACGCCGCCGGCCAGGACGTAGATCGCCAGGCTCATCGTCTCGATGCCCAGGAAGATCGTCAGCAGGTCCGAGGCCGCCGCCAGCACCATCATGCCGAGTACGGCGAACAGCAGCAGCGGGAAGAACTCGGGCCGCTGGCGGCTGCTGCGCTCGAAGGCCGAGCCGGCGAACACCGTCGTCAGGACCGCGCAGCCGACGAACAGGAAGTTGAAGAACCGGCTGAAGTCGCCGACCAGCAGCATCCCCGCCAGGGCCTCGCGCTCGCCGCCGAACCCGCCGCGCAGCTGCGCCAGGATGGACAGCAGCAGCACCGCCAGGGTCAGGAACGACAAGTGGTCCTTCCGCCGCGTCCGCACGAGCGCGTCCACCAGCATCACCAGCAGGCCGCCGCCCGCCACGACCAGGAACGGGAGCAGGACGTCGAACTGGTCGCCGATCGCCGGCGCAATGAATCCGTTCATCACCGCATCTCCGGATTGCCGAACACGATTCGTCCCTGCCCGGCGGGCAGGTCGAGGCCGTCAGTGGTGAGCGAGGCGCCGTGCACCGCGGGCGCCGTCCCCTCGATCGCCAGGGGCTCGAGCACGCGCGTGATGCTGGCCTCGACACGGTCGAGCACCAGGCCGGGGCGCACGCCCAGCCAGAACATGAACACGACCAGGGGCAGCAGCACGGCCAGCTCGCGCCGGCTCATGTCGGCCAGCCCCTCGTTCTTCGGGTTGTCGCGGCGGCCCAGGAAGACCCGCTGGTACATCCACAGCATGTAGATGGCGCCCAGAACCACGCCCGTCGCAGCGAGCACCGTCAGCAGGCGCCCATGCGCCAGCGTGGGACTGTTGAAGGTGCCGAACAGGATCATGAACTCGGCCACGAAGCCGGCCAGGCCGGGCAGGCCGATGCTGGCCAGGGTGGTGACCAGGAAGACCGTCGCGTAGACCGGCATGCCGTGGGCCAGGCCGCCGAACTCGGCGATCTCGCGCGTGTGGCGCCGCTCGTAGATCACGCCCACCAGGAGGAACAGCGCGCCGGTCGACAGGCCGTGTGCGAGCATCTGGTAGAGGCTGCCCGCGACGCCCAGCGGCGTCAGCGAGAACAGGCCCAGCACCGCGAAGCCCAGGTGGCTGACCGACGAGTACGCGACCAGCTTCTTGACGTCCGGCTGGACCAGCGCCACCAGGGCGCCGTAGATGATGCCGATGACCGCCAGCGTGCTGACGACGGGCGCAAAGGCCGCAACGCCGGCCGGGAACAGCGGCATCGCGAAGCGCAGCATGCCGTAGGTGCCCATCTTCAGCAGCACGCCCGCCAGGATGACGGAACCGGCCGTGGGCGCCTCGACGTGCGCGTCGGGCAGCCACGTGTGCAGCGGGAACAGCGGCACCTTGATCGCGAAGGCCAGGAAGAAGGCCGCGAACAGCCACAACTGCGCCTGCCGCGGCAGGTCCAGCGCCAGGAACGCCGCCAGGTCCATGCTGCCGGCCTGGAAGTACATCCAGATGATCCCCACAAGCATGAACACCGAGCCGACCATCGTGAAGATGAAGAACTTCACCGTGGCGTACAGCCGCCGCTGGCCGCCCCAGATCCCGATGATGAAGTACATCGGGATGAGCATGGCTTCCCAGAACACGTAGAACAGCAGCATGTCGCGGGCGAAGAAGGTGCCCAGCATGGCCGCCTGCAACAGCAGCAGGAAGCCCATGAACTCGGGCACGCGCTCGGTGACCGCGCGCCACGTCGACAGGATGATGATCGGCCCCAGGAAGGTGGTCAGCATCGCCAGCATCAGGCTGATGCCGTCCATGCCCAGGCTGTACGAGATGCGCCCGTCGGCCAGCCACGAGGCGCGCTCGACGAACTGGTCGAGGCCCGAGTGCGCGTCGAAGTGGAACCACAGGTGCAGCGACAGCACGAAGTCGGCGAGCGCCACGCCCAGCGCCAGCAGGCGCGCGGGTCCCTCCCGCCGCACGACGGTCCACAGGAGCAGCGACCCGGCCAGCGGCAGGAACGTCACCCAG
>CAINDZ010000094.1 GCA_903847545.1 uncultured bacterium
AGCTCCCTGGGCTACCTGCCGCCGGCACCGGAGGCCATCAGGCTGCCCCCATTAGGGCGAGTAGCCTAACGATGGACCTGGTACAAACAACGGGGGCAGGTCAGTGCGCAAGGGCCTGGTCGGCGGCTACTCGTACACCGAGAGTTTCGCGCCGCCCGCCGACGCCGACGAGGCCGCCGCCTGCCTGGAAGACGGCGCGCTGCAGGTGCAGGAGCGCGTCCTGGGCGACAACCTGCGCGCCTACGTGCTGGACGGCCGCGTGCTGGGCGCCGCGGTGATCGTCCCGGGCGCGGCCGACGACACCGACTCGCGCCGCGACACGGGACGGGTGCGGCGCGTCGACCCGCCGGCCGAGGCCGAGGCGACGGCGCTGGCCGCGGTGCGCCGCTGGGGCCTGGTGTTCGCCGCCGTCGACTTCATGATCGACGCGCAGACGGGCCGCCACCTGCTGCTCGAGTGCAACTCGGCGCCGTTCTTCGTCAACTTCGAGAAGCAGACGGGCGTGCCGGTCTCGAGCGAGCTGGCCACGTACCTGGCGACGCCGCGCAAGCTGGCGCAGCTGGGCTGAGGAGGCCGACCGACATGACCGAGGACCGCCTGCCGCCCCCCACCGACGACCCCGGCCCGCCGGATACGGCCGGCCCTTTCCGCACGGCGCTGCTCAATCGCATCCTGAACATCCTGCGCGAGGAGCGCGACCCCGCCTTCGACTTCGTGCAGGCGCGGCCCGTGCCCTGGGCGCCGGTTGTGAAGCCCGTCAGCGAGTCCACCATCGCGTTGGTGTCCACGGGCGGCCTGCACCGGCGCGGCGAGGTGCCGTTCGACGTGATGACCAGCCCCTGGGGCGACACCGGCTTCCGCATCGTGCCGCACGGCACGCCGCACGCCGAACTCGACCTCGAGGCCGACTACATCGACGAGAAGTACATCCGCCAGGACCCCGAGGTGACGCTGCCGATGGCCGCCCTCGAGGCGCTGGTGGCCCGGGGCGCTGTCGGCCGCGCCGCCGCGCGCCACTACAGCTTCTGCGAGGGGATCATGCGGCCGCTGCCCGGCATCGCCGACAGCGCCGCCGCGGTGGCCGACCTGATGCGCGCCGACGCGGTCGACGCCGTGGTGCTGCTGCCGACGTGCTCGCTGTGCGTGCAGACGATCAGCCTGGTGGCCGTCGAGCTGGAGCGCCGCGGCCTGCCCACCGTGGTCGTCTCGCTGCTGCCGGAGCTGACCGAGCACGTCGGCGCGCCGCGCCCCCTGCACGTGCGCTACCCGTTCGGCGCGCCGTGCGGCGACCCGCACAATCGCGGGCTGCACCAGGCCACACTGACGGCGGCGCTGGACTGGCTGGCCGAGGCGCGCGTGCCGGGCGAGGCGCGGCACAGCCCGTTGAAGTGGCGCGGCGAGTATGTGGATGCGGCCGATGGTTGACCTGTCGACCATCGTGCGGTGTGCGCGTCGACGGGCGGCAATCCACAGGAACGCATAACACGGAGCGGACGCGCATGGGACTCCTGACATTCATCCTCAACGTCACGCTGGACGGCTGCGTCGATCACCGGGAGGGCATCGCCGACGACGAGACCCACGCGTTCTTCACGCGTCTCATGGATGATGGCGGAGCGATGCTTTGGGGTCGCGTCACCTACGAGCTGATGGAGGGCTACTGGCCGGCGGTCGCGCGCGGCGAAGTGGAGGTGCCGCCGGCGATGCGCGCCTGGGCCGCCAGGCTGGAGGCCAAGCCGAAGGTCGTGGTGTCGTCGACGCGAACGGACTTCCCGTGGGCCAACAGCCACCACCTTGCCGGCGACCTGCGCGCGAACGTGCAAAAGCTCAAGGATGCGACCCCTGCCGGCGTGCTCCTCGGCAGCGGCATGCTCGCGACCGAACTGGACCGGCTGGACCTGGTCGACGAGTACCGGTTCCTCGTCCACCCCAGGATCGCCGGGCATGGCCCGACCCTTTACCAGGGTGGGCTGCCCGGCACGCGGCGGCTCGAGCTGGTCTCGTCGGCGCCGCTTGGCAACGGCGCCGTCGCCCTGCACTACCGGCGCGCGCGCGGCTGACCACGGGATGCGGCGGACGGCCCACTTGCGCCGGCGCAACTCCCTGCGGGCCTCTTGACGCCTGACCGCCGCCGTGGTCCCCTGACCCCAACGGGGGAGGTCCTCTCATGACACGCCAAGCTCGTCTGCCCATCGCCCTGCTGATCCTGCTCGCCGGCCTGACCCTGCTGCCCGCCTGCGCCTCGACGCGCGGCGCCCTCGACGGCGCCTGGGAGTGCATACAACCGGCCCCACGCACGCCCGACCAG
>CAINDZ010000095.1 GCA_903847545.1 uncultured bacterium
ACCTTGGCCGGCGGCAGCGTGACGGTGCTGAACCAGCTGCCGTCGGTGGTCGCCAGGTAGACCTCGATCGAGGTGATCGCGGTCACGCCGTTGGCCAGCGCCTTGAAGTTCCAGTAGTACAGCTCGCCCGGGCCGTTCACCGACAACCCCGCCCCCATCAGCACCGCATAGCCGTGCCAGCGACCGGGCGTGGGCGCCTCGAAGCCCTGGAAGGTGTAGATGCCGCTGCTCGTGTACAGCGTGCCCGAGCCGCCGCCCAGCGACTGGATGATCGTCGGGTCGTAGGTCACGGTCACATCGATGGTGCGGATGGCAACCGGCTGGTCGAGCCGGATCGACAGCCGGCAGTTGTCGCCCACCGACAGCGTCGTGTCGGCGGGGTCGAACCGCAGGTCCACTTGGGCATGTGCTGCGGAGACCGCGCACACGAGGGCCAGAACAAGCAGGATCCGTCGCATCAGCCCAGCCTCTTTCACCCGCGAATCGGGGGGTCGAGGGCGGGCCGCCGGCGAATGGCTCGCCGGCCGGCCCGCCCCACCGATGACGGTCGTCTACTTCATCAACGTCATCTTCCGCACCGAGCTGTACGGACCGGCGTCGACGCGGTAGAAGTACGTGCCGGAGGCCACGGCCTGGCCGGCGTCGTCACGACCGGTCCACACGACTTCGTGCAGGCCGGCGCCACGATTCTCGTCCAGCAACGTCGCCACCTTGCGGCCGTCCAGGCCGAAGACCGTCAGCCGCACCTTCTGCGCCTCGGGCAGGGAGAAGCTGATCTTGGTCATCGGGTTGAACGGGTTCGGGTAGTTGGCGTTCAGCGCGAACACGCGAGGCGTCGCCTGGCCGCCGGCGGCGTTGGTCAGCTTGACCGTCATCGTGCTGTTGTCGATGGCCCGCGCCGTGATCGCCAGGTCGCCGGCCTCGATGGCCGCACCCGCGGGGATCACGAACAGGTCACCCGTGCCGGTGAAGGTCGTGCCGACGCCCATCACCGCGACGCTGGCGTCGAGGGTTTCGCCCACGTTCTGCGCGAACGTCAGCTCGGACTGCTCGTCGAGCAGGCGACCGGCGGCGAGCTTGCCCACCGGCACGTTCGCCGTCACGCGCACGCCCTTGAGGCCGTTGCCGTCCACCAGGCGCAGCGCCATGCTGCCGTCGTCGTAACGGACCCAGGCCAGGTCCACCGACGTGCCGACCGCGACCTCGGACTTCGCCGCCGAAACGACGCCGAAGTTCATGGCGAACACCATCAGGTCCTCGAAGTTGATCTTGCTGTCGGTCGTCGGGATGCCGACGCGGCTGTAGTTGTCGGTCGGGCCGACATCCACCGGGCTGGCCGCGGAGTTCAGCGCCACCGAGGCGGTGCCGAACCACGTGCCGAGCACGGTCATGTCGTAAACGTTGACCAGGCCGTTGGGAACCATGTTGCCGGCGGTGCCGTCCACGTCGCCCAGCCAGTAGTTGGTCGCGCGCTTGTTGGCCGCGGCCGCGGGGCTGGGGTTGTTGGCGGCGTCGACGGCGAACACCTCGTAGTAGTACACGCCGCGGCTGTCCGCGTTGGCCCACTGGTCGGTGAAGGTCGTCGTGCCGGCGGGCGCGGTGCCGGCCAGCACCCACGCCGGACCGGCGGTGGCAACCGCGCGCGTGCCCGGACGGGCCGGGATCACGTTGCCGGCCAGGTCGTCGTACTCGGGGTACGCCGACACGCCGGTCGTGCCGTTCGTCCACAGGCCGCGGTACACCTCGTACGTCACCGTGTCCAGGCCGTTGTGGGTCCAGCCCACGGCGACCTTGTTGTGGCCCGGGGCCGCCGTGATCGCCGTGACGGCCGCGGGCGCCGTGCAGTCGATCGCGATGGAGGCGCCGGTGGTCACCGACGGGATCGGGGCGTTGTCCGGGTCGCGCAGCGAGAAGCTGTCGAAGCTGATCGCCGCGGTGCCCGTGCCGTTCGCGAAGTACTGGATCGAGAACAGCGGCGTCGTACCCGCGCCCGAGATCGGCTGCGTCGGGCTGCCGACCGTCGTGCCCGAGATGACGTACGAGCCGTCACCCTGGTTGAAGCTGTAGAACTGCGTGGTGCCGCCGAACGGCGACAGGCTGGTGACCGGGCCCCAGGTGACCGGGCCGGTGGCGCGCACGACGGCGTTGAAGCCGAACACGTCCGCCATGCCCTCGGTCTTGGTCAGGTTCACGGTGACCGTCTGCGACTGGCTGCAGTTCAGCGGGCCGCTCGTGGCCGGGGTCATGGCGACCGCGGCGTTGCCGGACTCGAAGTTCACCTGCAGGGTCTGGCCGCCGTTGAGCTCGATGACCAGGCCGTCGAGCTGGCCGTTGAAGCCGGCCGCCCAAGCGGTGCCGACCGAAAGGCCCATGCCGAGGATGGTCTGGCTGGAGTAGGTAGCGTTGTTCGCGAGGTCGGCCAGGAAACCATCCGTGTAGCTGCCGAAGTAGTTGGTCGGAGGCGACGAATCGAAGAACCGCAGGCGGTTGTTGGCGCCGGCGTCGGTCGTCCACTGGTTCCAGGCCCCGGCGGTCTCCACCAGGTTCTGCGAGAAGTAGGGCTCCGAGCCGATGCGGTTACCGTACCAGGTGGAGTGCCCACCCACGTACGGGTCGGTGTACATGAACAGGAACCAGTCGGCAGCGTCGACCGTGTGCAGCGTGCCCTTCTTGGTCACGTAGCTGATGCGGTAGAGTTCGCCGACGGTGATGGGGCGACCGAAGAGCGCTTCGAGGTCAAATCCGTAGCGAGTATAGGCATTCGGAGCCTTGACCGAGCCTGCACCGTACCCGGTGGGAGCATCGCCGTCGATGCCGATGGCAGGAATGCCGCCATCCAGCGTGAAGAACGAGCCGGTCGGCGTGGCCGTCCGCGCGACCACGCTGGTCGTACGACCAACCCAGGGCGTGAACTGGATGAGGTTCGTCACCGCATCGCCGGTGCCGGTCGGGTTCAGGGCGGCGTTGGTCGGGCCGCTGGGCGAACCCCAGTTGTTGTTCG
>CAINDZ010000096.1 GCA_903847545.1 uncultured bacterium
GCGGTCCTGCATCGTCCGGAACGAGTGCGCCAGGTCGCCCAGCTCGTCGTCGGCCGCGATCTCGATCGGCTTGTCCAGCTCGCCCAGGCCCATCACCTTCGTGGCGGCGATCAGCTTGCGCACCGGCTGCTGCACGAACCGGCGGGCGAAAACCATCACGAAGAACGACACGACCAGGATCGACAGCAGCGACATCAGGGCCGAGCGCATCGCCAGCTCGCGCATCTGACCGTCGACCCGCGCCAGCGGCATCGTCACGTCGACCACGCCCAGCACATGCACCGACGCCGGGTGAGCGTGGCAGGCCGCCGTGCTGCACGAGGGTTCGTTGTAGATCGGGGTGATCAGGCCCAGCACGCGCTGGTCATGATCGCGCTTGTAGATGCGCGTGCGCGAAGGCATGTCCACGTGCACCAGCGGCTGCCCGGCCGCATGGCACAGGTTGCAGGCCTCGGCCTTGATGTCGACGACGTTGCCCTCGTCGCCGGCCGTCGAGAACGTCACGCGCCCGGCCTTGTTGAACATGCGGACCTTGTCGATGGTCGGCTGCCGGGCGACGTTCTCCATCATCTGGTAGGCGTACTCGCGGCGGTCCTCGAGCATCGCGTTCCACGTCGTGGCGACCATGGTCTCGGAGGCGAGCTCGGCGCTGAGGGTCATCTCGTGCAGCAATTGGCGGCGCTGGGCGCGGATCTCGGTGAAGGCGAAGAGGCCCTCGACGACGATGATGATCGCCGTCAGGTAGAGCACCAGCTTGCGGGCGATGCCCTTGGGCACGTGATCCTCCCCGCCACGGCGGCGGCCGGGCGACCGCCGCCTCGCCTCACTTCAGCAACGCCAGCAACCCGCCCGCCGCCACCGCGGTGCCGATGACGCCGGCCACGTTCGGCCCCATCGCGTGCATGAGCAGGTAGTTGTGCGGGTCGGTTTCCTGCGCCACGTTGTGCGCCACCCGCGCCGCCATGGGCACGGCCGAGACGCCCGCCGCGCCGATCAGCGGGTTGACGGGACTGCCCGGCATCCGCGCCATGATCTTCCCCAGCAGCAGCCCGCCCGCCGTGGACAGCGCGAACGCCACGCACCCGAGCACCAGGATCTTCAGCGTTTCGGCCCGCAGGAAGCCCTGGCCGTCCATCGACACGCCCACGCACAGCCCCAGCACGATGGTGATAAGGTTGATCATCTCGTTCTGTGCGGACCGCGACAGCCGTTCGGTGACGCCGCACTCGCGCAGCAGGTTGCCGAACATGAGCAGGCCGATCAGGCTGGTCGCCGCCGGCACGATGAGCGCCCCGACGACCGTGACCCCGATCGGGAAGATGACGCGGATCCAACGCGGCACGTCGAAATTGCTTTCCATCCGGATCGCGCGTTCCTTCTTCGTGGTCATCAGGCGCATGATCGGCGGTTGGATGAGCGGCACCAGCGCCATGTACGAGTAGGCCGAGACGGCGATCGCGCCCAGCAGGTGGGGCGCCAGCTTCATCGTCAGGTAGATGGAGGTGGGGCCGTCGGCGCCGCCGATGATGCCGATCGACGCCGCCTCCTGGGGCGTGAAGCCCATCGCGTTGGCGGCCAGGAACGTGCCGAAAACGCCCAACTGGGCGGCCGCGCCCAGGAAGAACGTCTTCGGGTTCGAGAGCAGCGGCCCGAAGTCGGTCAGGGCGCCCAGGCCCAGGAAGATGAGCGGAGGAAAGATCTCCAGCCGGACGCCCGCGAACAGGTAGTGGAACAGTCCCCCGGTCTCACCCGGCCCGCCCGGGCTCATGAGCCCCGACAGCGGCAGGTTGGCCATCAGGGCGCCGAAGCCGATCGGCACCAGGAGCAGCGGCTCGAACCCCTTGCGGATCGCCAGCCACAGCAGCACGCAGGCCACCACCAGCATGACCGCCTCGCGCC
>CAINDZ010000097.1 GCA_903847545.1 uncultured bacterium
CGGCGGCGCCGCCGTCGGCGCTGTCGATGACCACGGGCACACCGTCGGCGCCGGCCGCCGCGGCCTCGCGCCGGATCTCCTCGGCGGCGGCGCCCACCAGCTCGCCGAACCGCGCGCCGTGGCGCGCCGACAACGCCTCGACCAGCGCGCGCGACCGCGTCACCAGCAACGCCAGTTCGCGCTCGGCGCCGGTCACCGCCGGCACGTTGCCACGGCGCGCGCGCGCCGCCGACGCCACGTGGCGCTGCAGCGCGGCGATGGTGGCCACGGTGCGCACCAGGAGCCCGAACGTGGCCAGGCTGCCGGCGGCCGTGCGCGCGTGGCGCAGGTGCAGGCGGCGGATGTCGGTGATGATGGCGCGGGAATCCCGGGCGTCCTCGTCGCGGAAGCGGCCGTCGCGCCACTCGCGCGTGAACCCGGCCAGGCGCGCCAGTTTGGCGGCCATCTCGTGCGAGAGGTCGGCGCGCAGGTGGTCGAGCGTCTGCCGTGACGCCGCCGGGCCGGCGGCGGCGCGCAGGCAGGCCACCGTTGCGGCCACGACATGAAAGGCAGGCATCGTCATGGGTCCCCAAGGTTGAACGGGATCGATGACCAGAGTAGGCGGGTGGGGCGACCCCGGTCAATGGGGGCGGGAGCCGAATTCCGTTTTTTGGACGCCTTTCCGGATATTGGTAGTCGCCGTTCGGAATCTGGACGCGGCCCTTGCGGCCGAACGCGACGTCGCAGGAGCAACGAGGACCTAATGTGTTGGCGAAAAACAAATTACGAAGATATGAGTATTCGTGGTCAACCGACCATTTTCGGCACGCCACGTGCCTGTACGGGAGTCTGCGTCCGGAGAATCTTCACGAGCCGGGCGCGACCAGATGTGACGCGGGCCAGGACCTGCCGGCACAAGCCGGCTGGAGTGCGACGCCGGGAGATCCGGCCTGGGGGCTTGGGCGAGGCCGTCAGGACCGCCTTCCGGCGTCGCTGTTTTTTCGGTGTGCCGCTTTTGCCGACGCCTTGCGCTTCTCTACTGGTATGGCGCAACGGGGCCATGGGTGATGAGGGACCGATGCCTTGGCCATGGGAATGGGTCGGACAATAGGGGCGGCTTCGCTCCCCGGGCGCCTGATGACATGATGATGAAGGTGAGGGGGGCTCCTTTGCGCGGGGAGCTCCCCTTTTCATGACCGGTGATGGCCGCCTTGCCCCGGCCGCGCCGCGCCGCTAGACTGCTCTCTTTGGACGGCACTCCCGGCCCATCCGCCCCTCCGGCGGGCGGGCTGCTCCACGCCAGACCCGCCCCCCGGGCGGGGGAAGTTGGGATCCTCACATGTTCAGGTTGATCGCGCGCGCGGCCCTCGTCGGCCTGCTGATGACGGCCATGGTCCTTGTCGTGCCCGCCTGCTCGGGAGGGAAGAAGGCCCAGCACGAGGTCTGGGTCATCGGCCTGGACGGCGGCGACTGGGACATCCTCGGGCCGGTCATCGACGCCGGGCGGATGCCCAACCTGAAGAAGCTGCGCGACGAGGGCGCGTGGGGTCGGCTGCGCAGCGAGCAGCCGCTGCTGTCGCCGGTGCTGTGGACGAGCATCGCGACGGGCCGCTCGCCCGACAGGCACGGCGTGACCTGGTTCATGTCGACGACGCCCGACGGGCAGAAGATCCCCATCAGCAGCCGCAGCCGGCAGGTGCGCGCGATGTGGGACATCGCCAGCGAGA
>CAINDZ010000098.1 GCA_903847545.1 uncultured bacterium
CCGCGGCCAGGCGGGCGCGATCGACGCGCGCGCCGTGCAGCGGCAGCAGGGCCCGGCCCATGGCCGGCGCCACCGCCAGGCGCCGCTCGCCGGCGCGCACCAGCCAGGGCCCGTGCGCGTGCGGCAGCACCTCCAGGCGCGCGCCCGGTTGCAGGGGACGACGCATCGCTCAGGCGCCCAGGTGCGCGATGCCGAGCAGGCACAGGCGCAGCCCGTGGAAGCGCAGCCACGCCTCACCGTGGTGGTCGCGCAGTTCGGCCAGGGTCGGGTGGCCGTGGCGCAGGATGGCCAGGTCATCGTCGGCCAGCCCCTCGGCCGGGTGGAAACGGTCGACCGTCAGGTCCGCCAGGACCTCGTCCGACCACACCTCCACCTCATGGTCGAGCACCAGGCGCACGGAGTCGGGGGCGCGCTGGCAGCTGGCGATGAACGTGCTGTGCGTCGCCTCCACCACCGCCAGGTCGGGCCGCCCCTCGTCCAGGTGCGCGGCGGTGAAGCAGGCGCTGCTGTCGCGCAGCATGGCCCAGTACTGCCACTGTGCCGGCCATTGCATGATGACGTCGAACGCCCAGTCGAACAGCTCGCGCGTGAGCGCTTCCGCATCGTCACCCAGTCGCGGGTGTAGCGAGGGCGCGTCATCCCAGGCCACGCGACCCTCGTCCCAGCGCAGCGCCACACGGTGCAGCGGACAGCCGAGGCGGCAGGCCAGGCGCGCCAGCCCCGTGCGAACGAGGATCTCACGACCGGGCAGCAGGTAGCGCAGCCCGTGCTCGCGCGTGCCGGCCGCGCCGTCGTCGCCGCTGTTGCCGTCCAGGTAGGCCAGCACCGGGCGCCCGTCGCGCGCGGCGGTCATCACCGCGCGCATGAAGCCCGGCTCGCCCACCGCCGCCCAGCGCAGGCGGCCGTGGTGGCCCAGGTGGCGGCTGAGCGGGTCGGCCGCCGAGCGGAAGCGCGGCAGCGCGGCCCGGTTCAGCAGGAGCAGCGGCTCGAGCCCGGCCTGCAGCCACGGCTCGGCCAGCAGCTGGTACGGACCCGTGTGCAGCGACACGGTGATGCCCGTGGCCAGCTGCGGCCGCGCCGCCAGGAAATCGCGGCCCGGGGACAGGAGGTCCTTGTCCCCGGACCACAACCTGGCGAGGGCCTCCCGTTCCCGCGCCAGGATCGCGTCCTGTTCCAGCTTGACCCGCAGCAGGTCGTCGCCGCCGGCCAGGGGGAACAGCGAGCGGAAGTTCCACAGTTCCCAGGCCAGCGAGGGCCCGGGCGGCAGGGTGGTCGGCCGCCGGCCGGGTCCGCGGCTCCACGGAGCAGCGGGCCGCGGCAGGCGGCCGGATGCGCGAGCGCGGCTCAATTGCCGCCCAGGCCGCTGGTCGGGCCGGTGCCCCAGAAGGTGTCGCCGGGCGTCGGGTCGGACGGCAGCACCGGGTCGCTGCCCAGGATGTCGTCGGGCGGCATCTTGCAGCTGCAGCAGACCGAGGCCGTCTGCGCGCCGTCACCGCCGTCGACGGTGCTGCCGGCCAGCAGCGGGCTGAACTCCAGCCGCTGTTCCAGCTCGACCAGGTCCAGGCCGCGCAGGCTGGCGGCCAGCTCGGCGGCGGTGAAGACGGCGTCCTTCGCTTGCTTCGCGTTGTTCACGGGTTCCCTCCCTGTCGGGTGACTCGGCTTCGGTGGACGCGGAGCCGAACGCAAGGAGGACACCGGCGGGCACGCCCCGGCGCAACCGGTTGACCGGCAGTCACTTGGCCGCGACCAGGGGAAGGAAACGAAACAACCGCCGCCAGCGACCGGCGACGGTTGGGAAGGGCGTGTCAGTCGGTGGCGACAGGGCCCGTCGGGCAGCCTCGGCGCCCGCCGTCTGTCGACCGCTATTTGCCGCCGTGGACGATCACCAGGTCGGTGCCCGGCGGCAGCGCGCGGTAGATCTCGGAGTAGGCGTCGGGCTGCAGCGTCACGCGCACGCGCAGGGGATCGGGCGCCCCCTCGCGCAGCATGCGGATCTTCTCCTTGAAGCCCCCGGGCAGCTCGGTCGGCGGCAGCTCGCCCTTCTGCTCGGCGACACCGCCGGCCATCTCCAGCACCAGGCCCTCGGCGAAGTGGATGCGATACAGCGACGGCACCGGGATGGCTTCCTCGGGCGTGGGCGGCACCAGCACCTCGCCGGTGGCCGTGCCGATCTCGGGGCCCACGATCTCGGTGCGCGCGCCCGGGTGCGGCGGGTCCAGCTTCGCGCCGGTCCACACGCGCTCGTGCCAGTCCTTCGCCAGGGGCGCGGCGCCGGCCCAGCGGCGCGGCGTGGCGACCTTCACCTCGGACACCTCGAACGTGCGGATGACCACGCCGCCGAGCACCAGCTGCAGCGTGCGCCCCGGCGGGTCGAGCACGAGGTAGAACGAGTCGGTGCCCGCCTCGGCCAGCCACGACTTCAGCGCGGGATTCGCGGGGTATCCGCCACCGAACATGCGCGGCGGCGCCACGGCCGACGCGTCGACTTCCTTGGCCTTGCCCTTGCCCTTGGCCTTCGACTTCGCGGGCGCGGACTTGCCGGCCGCCGGCTTGGCCGCGGGCTTCTCGGCCGCGGACGCCGTGCCGACGAGCGCCAGGCTCACTGCCGCCGTCAGGGCGACCACCAGGATCCGCGAGATGTGGGGCGTGCGCATCGTCGTCACCTCCGCCGGCTCAGTAGATGTAGATGGGCGTCCCGATGGGACATTCCTTGAACACGGTCGCCAGGTCGTTCTTGCCCAGCCGCACGCAGCCGTGCGTCACGCCGCGCCCGAGCAGGCGCTCGTACAGCGTGCCGTGGATCATGTAGCCGTCGCCGAGGTCCATCGCGTAGGCGCCGAGCATGCCGGTCTCGATGCGGTCGGCGGGGTTGCGAGGGATCGCCTCGCCCTTCTCGATGTAATCCCAGTCCGGGCGCTTCCAGGCCGGGTCGGTGCGCTTGTTCTTGATGTGGTGGACGCCGCGCGGCGTGTCGAAGACCCACTGCCGGCCCTTGCGCTTGTCCGTCGACCGCTCCTTGAGCACGTAGCCCGAGCCGGCCGAACAGACGGCCGACAGCGTCGTGGTCGAACCCTTGCGCAGCTCGAGGCGGTTGTGCGTGCGGTCGATGACGATGTAGACCTTGGCCTCGGGCGGCTTCGTGAAGCTGGCCTCGAGCTTGAGGCGGTCGCCGGCATTGGCGCCCAGCGACAGGTCGGGGTCGACGAAGTGGTAGCCCGAGCGGTCGACCATCAGCAGGCCACCCACCGCGACCACGCCGACCACCAGGAGGACAACCCCCGAACCGACCAGGACCTTCTTGATCATCGCGCTCCCTGCAGGCTGCTGGCATGTGCACGCCAAACATCGGAGAAGGCGCCGCCGTTCCCGTCGCCGCCGACGATCGTCACCGGCGTCCCCACCGAGACGCGCGAGAACAGGTCGTCGATGTCGCGATCCGACAGCGCCACGCAACCTGAAGTCCAGTTTTCATCACGGCCGCCGTTGCCGTGGATCTCGATCAGGCGCCCGAGCCGCGCGTTGCGGGAGATGCGCCCGGCGCGCTTGGCGGCCTCGAACTCGCGGCGGTCCTCCGCGTTCGGGTAGTCCAGCATCAGCGCCTTGTAGTACTTCGTCTCGCCGCGCGAGCGCTTGGACGTGATGTGGTAGCGCCCCTCGGGCGTGGCCGAGTCGCCGGCGACGCGCTTGGGCGCCAGGCGGTTCTTGCCCAGGTCGGCGGTGTAGGTGCGCGCACGGTTGCCGTTCTGGTACAGGACGACCTCGTTGCGCTCCTTGTTCACGACAATGGCCGAGCCGCCCTTCTTCGACTGGGCGACCGTGGCGGCGACCCAGCCGCGCCACTTGGAGATGAGGCCCGCGTCGGCGAAGCGCGCGGCGCCCGGCAGTGCGCCGACGCGCGCCGCCTGCGCCTCCTGCGTGGCGCGCGAGGCGGCCTTCACCGCGGATTCGTAGTCGCCCTTCTTCATCGCCAGGCGCGCCTCTTCGGCGAGGGCGCGGGCGCGCTGCAGGCGCAGGCGCTCGTGCGGCGGGAAGGGCAGGTCGTCGGCAAGCTTGACCGCGTCGCCGACCGTCGTGGTCGACTTGTTCACGGCCACCTCGGCGGCCGCGCGCGCAGTGGCGACGCGCTGGCCGGCGGCCTGCATCACCGATGCCGCCGTTGCCGCCGTCAGCCTGTACATCGAGGTCGCCTTGCGGAAGTCGCGCCGCCAGGCGAACGCCGCCTGCTGGCGACGGTCCTCGGCGAACGAGCGCTCCACGTGCTGGCGCACGAGCGTGATCTCGTCGGGCAGCACACCCTGCGCACTGACCGTCTGCTTGACGGCCCGGTCCGCGTCGGCGCGCGCCGAGATCGGGGGATGATGCCAGCCCTGCAGCCAGGGCCACGTCCATGCGACGGCGGCGGCCATGACCGAGAAGGTCACGGCCGCCGCCACGATCAGACGCCGGGAAGGTCGGCGATGCTCCATCGAATCTCCAGATGTCCGTCCGAAGCGACGTCCGTGTCGCACCAAACTGCCCGGTTAGCCTTGACTAGTGCTTCTTCGCCGCACGCAGGGCGATGGCGTTGTTGACGTCCGCGGCGATGGTGTTCGCAGCGTTCATCGCAGCCTGGGCCTTGGTGTTGGCTTCCTTGAAACGGCCGGCGGCCAGGGTGCCGTCAGCATCGGCCAGGCTCTGCTCGACGCCCATCAGGTCGCTCTGCAGCATCTTGATGTCCAGCTCGGAGCCCTTGCCCACCGGGGCCTCGGCCACCAGGCGCTGGGCCTCGGTCAGGGCAGCGCGGGCAGCGGCCAGCGAGTTCTCGGCCTCGGCCTTGGCGGCAGCCTTGTTGGTCTCGGTCGTCACGACGCCGGCCTCGGCGGTCTGCTTGGCCGTCAGGGCCATCGCCTCGGCGTTCTTGAACGAACGGAAGAGGACGAACTTGCCCTTCTGGGCCTCGACCTCGGCCTTCATCGTGGCCATGGCGTTCTGAGCATCGCTCAGGGCCTGGGGGGCGTACTCGGCGGCGCCGGCGGCCTGCAGCTTGGACAGCGAAGCCTCGGCATCCTGGATCGCCAGCACGGGCTCCTTCGAGCAGCCGCCCAGCATGGCGATGACGGCGATCAGAAGCACCGGGATGGCAGCATTACGAACGAAGCGCATTGTCGTCTCCTTCTTTTCCACGCGTCTTGCGGCGGGAGATCATCCTCCCGTCGCCCACTCACGGTCGCGCCCCCGTCCACGCTTACCCCGGCATTGCTGTCAGGGTAACCATGGCGCGGTGCGCCCGTTACACCTAGAACCGGCGAAACCTCAATGCCCGCCGGCCTTGTGATCTGGACCCTCGGACGCCCGCGGCGCCTCCGTGAGGGAGCGGTATCCGCGTCGTCAGCCTGCTGCTGGACGTCGGCCACGTCAACGACGCGCCGACGAGGGCCCCGTGAACCGTCCGAAAATCGATCTGAGCGTTAGGATTCAGTTCCGGCCGGTCAACTGTGGCCGGTCATCGGTTTCCGGACATTGGCGCCACCCGCAGCAGGCGAGCGCCCGTGCAACGCACCCGGGTTACACACCCGGGCCCTCGCACGTTTTTGCTGGCGCCCCATAATATGAACGCTGGACCGGTAGACAAGATATTTTTTTGATTGCCGGGTGCCAATCGGGGAGTTCGGGGGAGGCCCCGGCCGGGGGTCAGGCGCCGGCCTGGCGGCCCGCCGATGTCGCTCTACGCGCCGAAAAACGCCGAAAAACGCCCCCGGAGGCGAAATCGGGCCGTTCGACGGGGTTTTCCAACCGGCCCGGCGGGGGGTGGTCAGCCGGCCCGGAACTCGACCCGGTACCCCGAGAATTTCCGCAGGTTGATGACGCCGCCGTCCAGCAGCAGGTACTGCCCCTTGATGCCGTCCAGCTGCCCCTGCACCTCGGGCGTCTTGTCGAGGTTGAAGCTGGCCACCTTGTCGGGCCAGGCCCTCACCGGGTAGCGGAACTGCCGCAATTGACGGTCCGCCGCGGGCAGCAGGCCCCGCTCGCCCCACGCCTCGAGGCGCGCGACGACCTGCGCGGCGAACGGCGCCAGCTCCTCGGCCGGCGGGTCGCCCTTGAGCATGCGCGACCAATGGGTGCGGTCGGCGAAGCCCTCGTCGCTGAGCCGCTTTTCCACCAGGCCCACGGCACGGCGGTCCGGCAGCACCGCCAGGGGCATCGCCGCCACGGCGCCCTGGTCGATCCAGCGCGACGGCACGTTCGGCCGCCGCGTGATGCCCACCTTGGCGCCGCTGGTCAGCGACACGTACAGGACATGCGGCTGGAAGCACTGCGCCTGTGCGAAGGACTCGTCGCGGCACGGGTGGTCGGCGTGGCCGTGGTGGCACAGCTCGGGCCGCACGATGCACATGTCGGCCTCGGGCCGCGACTGCGAGCACGGGAAGCAATAGCCGTCGCCGAACGTCTTCTTCATGGCGCGGCCGCACAGCGTGCAGCGGATCTCGCCCGTGAACCGCAGGTGGACCGGCCCGCCCAGGTGCGGCGCCAGCGCGTGATCGGGCGCGGGCTCGCCCCCGACCGTCGCATCGGCCAGGCTGTAGGCCACGGGGTCGCCGTCGGCCACGCGCATCTTGCGCAGGACGCCGGACCAGACGACGGGCGGCAGGTTCGCCACGGGTACGCTCCCGGTAGTGATCGGTTAGTAGTAGTCGGCCAGCGCCAGCTCGCGCACCGAGCCGTCGGCCATCGTCAGCTTCACCTTCGTGCCCGCGGCCGCGCGCGACCACGCGGCCCAGTGCCTCCACCAGCCGGCGTCGATCGCCTGGCCGTCCAGCGCGGTGATGCGGTCGCCCTTCCGCCAGCCCGCGGCCTCGGCCGGGCTGCCCGGGGCGATGTGGTCGATGACCAGCGCCCCGTCCTCCGGGTGCGGCTGCAGGCCGGTGCGGTCGCGGGACTGCGGCGCGGCGAAGTCCTTGCCGGGCTCCAGCCACAGGCAGTCGTGCGGGTAGTCGAACAGCACCCGGAAGCGGCCCAGGATGCCGGCGCCCAGGTTGCCCGCCAGCTTGGCCGTGTCGAAGGCGCCGCCCACGTCCTGCCGGTGGAACGAGGTGGGCACGTCCAGCATCTCGTAGCCGGCGATGGTCACCTTGGCGACGCGGGCCAGCGCGATCTCCATCGTGCCCCCCACGCCCCCGCCCACGGCGGTCGACTGGCGCCGGCCCTCCAGCAGGCGGTTGTCGTCGGTGTAGCGACGGAACAGCGTCAGCGCGTTGCCCTGGCCGGTGTCCAGCATGACGGTGGCCTCGGGCAGCCCCTCGATCGCCAGCTGCACCAGCTTGTGGCCGTCGTTGGCCGGCAGCACCTCGAGCCGGTGGCCGGCGCCTTCGTACCGGAACAGCGCGGGGTCCAGGAAACGGATGCGCTGGTTCGGGTAGTCCAGGTCCACGACCAGGTCCTGGAACACCTCCTTGCCCAGGATGACGGGCATGTCGCGTCCCATGCGCCGGCCGATGGACGACAGGTCCAGCGTCGCGGCCACCAGCGGCCCCAGCTTCAGGTCGCCCACCTCGATGGTGACGCCCTCGACCAGCCCGGCGGTCGTCGTGCCGCCCACGCCCTGCGCGGGCAGGGCGCCCGCGGGCTTGTGGCCCAGCTTCGCCGCCATCGCCGTGTCGAGCACCGTCATGCCGGCGCCCGAGTCCAGCAGGATGTCGGAGGGCACGCCGTCGACCAGGCCCTTCATGTAGATATAGCGTTCGAGGTGCAGCTCGATCGGCACCCACGCCGTGGCGGCCATGCCGGACGGCAGGTGGAACAGGCGCGTCACGGCCGCGGCGCCCGGCCGGCGGAAGACGTCGTCGCCCAGGCCGGCGTTGACCTGCACCGTCGTCCAGGTCACGGTCTGGTTCTCGAGCGCGTTCTCGGCCAGCGTCTCCTGGCGGAAGGCGACCCGGCGCCCGTCGACCTCGCGCAGGTCCAGCTCGTGGGTCCACGAGACGTGCCCGTCGGTGGTGTCGCGGGTCCAGGTGGACTCGCCCGTGGCCGCGTCCAGCAGGATGTCGAACGTATCGCCGTCGGGGTACGCGAAGCGCAGGACGGCCCAGGTGCGCCCGTCGCGCGGCTCGTCGGCGGCACGCGTCACCTCGACGCCCTCGCCGCGCAGGTGCCGGTTGAACGCGCGGTCCAGCCCGCGCTGGGCGTTGAGCACCTTCTCGCGCCCGAGGTCCTCGACCTGTCCGCTGGCATTGACCGACCAGGCGTCGGCGCCGTCCAGCACGTCGACGCCCTTCATCACCTTCAGGTCGAACGCGGTGCGCTGGCGGCCGTCCTGCCGCAGCTTCACCGACAGCGTGCCCTTGAGCCCGGCCACCTCGATGGCGCCGTCCAGCGCCATGTCGCGCACGGCGTCCAGCCCGGCCCAGCCGCCCAGCCACGCGACATACTTCTCGACCAGGGGAGCGGCCTCGGGGGCCACGGCGGCGCGAACCGGCGCGGCGGCGCCGGCCACCAGCGCGACGGCGGCCGCGAGGGCCAGGGGCGCCACGCGGCGCAGCGGAATGGTGCGGGTCATCGGGAACCTCTCGGGGCTGGCGACGGGATCGGGGGAACGGGCGCAACAGGCAGTGTACGGCGCGCGCGCCGTTCCGGTTCCACCCTACGCCATGCGCGGCGCGCCGTCGACGGCCGGCGCGCGCTCGGGGCATGACAGCCGCCCCGCGGCCCGCTATGCTGCGCCGGCGCGCCCCCGCGGGCGCCCCCCTTCCACAGGAGAACGGATGCTCAACCGGATCTGGACCTTCTTCTTCCTCGGCGGCTTCGTGGCCGCGGTCGGGCGCACCCTGGCCGGGCACAGCGAGGTCTGGCGCGCGATGGTCGGCGCCAGCTTCGACATGGCCAAGACCGGCTTCGAGATCGCCCTGGGCCTGACGGGCATCATGTGCCTGTGGCTGGGCATCATGAAGATCGGCGAGCGCGGCGGCGCCGTGGAGTTCCTGGCCCGCGTCTTCAGCCCCCTCGGCCGCCGCCTGTTCCCGGGCATCCCCGCGGGACATCCCGCGCACGGCAGCATCGTGATGAACATGGCCGCGAACATGCTGGGCCTGGACAACGCGGCCACGCCCGTCGGCCTCAAGGCGATGGGCCAGATGCAGGAGCTGAACCCGCACAAGGACACCGCCAGCAACGACCAGATCCTCTTCCTGGTGATCAACGCCTCGTCGGTGACCATCGTGCCGACGACCATCCTCGCCTTCCGCGCCCAGCTGGGCGCCGCCGACCCCACCGACGTGTTCCTGCCGATCCTCGTGGCCACGTTTTGCTCGACGATGGCCGGGCTGCTGGCCACCGGCCTGATCCAGCGCCTGCGCCTGTGGGACAAGGTGGTGCTGGCCTACCTGGGCGGCATGACCGCGGTGGTCGGCGGGCTGGTGGCGTACTTCGCGCAGCTGGACCAGGCCGCGCTCGAGACGCAGTCCTCGCTGCTGGCCAACGGGCTGATCTTCGGGATGATCCTGGCCTTCATCGGGGCCGGCCTGCGCCGCCGCGTCGACCTGTTCGACAGCTTCGTCGAGGGCGGCAAGGAGGGCTTCCACGTCGCGATCGGCATCGTGCCCTACCTGGTGGCGATGCTCGTGGGCATCGGCGTGTTCCGCGCCAGCGGCGCCTTGGAACTGATCCTCGACGGCGCGCGCGCCCTGGTCACCTCCGTCGGCGGCGACACGCAGTGGGTCGAGGGCCTGCCCACCATGCTGATGAAGCCGCTCAGCGGCAGCGGCGCCCGCGGCATGATGATCGAGACGATGAAGAACAGCGGCGCCGACTCGTTCGCCGGCCGCCTGGCCTGCACCATCCAGGGCAGCAGCGAGACCACCTTCTACGTGCTGGCGGTGTACTTCGGCTCGGTCGGCATCCGCAAGACGCGGCACGCCGTGGCCTGCGGCCTGATCGCCGACCTGGCGGGGTTCATCGCGGCGATCGGGATGGCGTACCTGTTCTGGGGGTAGGCGGACCGCGGAGTTGCGCCGGCGCAAGTCGGCCGGAAGTCACGGCAAACAGGTCCGAATGCCATTAAGATATTTTATTTGAACGTTTTAAATTCAATCACCCCCTTGGGTCCCGCGAATTTCATTTAGATATTCATAAAAACAGATTGCCATGCCTGTCCCCAATCGCTATATCTGTTTCGACCTTCATCGAAATGGAAGCCGCCATGTCCGAACAGGAACACGCCACCCGCCTGCTGCAGGCCCTGGCCGACCCGACGCGCCTGCGCCTGGTCGCCGCGCTGCTGGAGCAGCCCGCCTGCGTCGAGGAGCTGGCCGAGCGGCTGGGCCTGGCCGCCCCGACCATCTCGCACCACCTGGGCAAGCTCGACCAGGCCGGCCTGCTGAACCGCCGGCGCGAGCAGTACTACACCGTGTGCGAGGCGCGCCCCGGGCCGCTGCAGCGCACCCTTCGGGAACTGGTCGACCTGGCCACCGGACAGCCCGCGGCCGAGCAGGCCCGGCTGGAGCAGCACCGGCAGCGCATCCTGGGCGCGTTCTTCGCGGACGGCCGCCTGCGGCAGCTGCCGGCGCAGCGCAAGAAGCGGCAGGTGGTGCTCGCGGCGCTGGCCGCCGATTTCGAGCCCGGCCGCGAGTACGCCGAGGACGAGGTCAACGCGATCATCGGCGCGCGCCACGACGACTACTGCACGGTGCGGCGCGAGCTGGTCGACGACGGCCTGCTGCAGCGCGGCAAGGCCGCAGGCCCCGGGCTGCGGTATCGACTCGCCGGGGACGTGAACGTGCCGCGGCTGCCGGCGCCGGGAACAGGCGCCGGCGCAAGTGCCGCCCGGCCGGAAAGGACGAGGACGATGGAGAACGAGGCGACGGTGACGCCGAAGACCGACCGGCAGCGCCGCAAGGAATGGATCGAGCTCTACAAGCAGGCGCGCAAGACGGCCGGGGTGTACTGTATCCGCAACACGGTCACGGGGCGGGTGCTGCTGGGCAGCAGCGTGAACCTGCACGGGCCGTTCAACCGGCACCGCACCGAGCTGCGGCTGGGCAGCCACCGCTGCCCCGCGCTGCAGGCCGACTGGAACCGGCTGGGCGAGGATGCGTTCGCGTTCGAGGTCCTCGACGCCGTGCCGGCCGAGCTGGCCGGGCTCGAGCGCGACGAGGCGCTGCGGCAGCTGGAGAAGAAGTGGCTTGCCGCCCACCAGCCGCTAGCCGACCGTTGCTACAACACGAGCGAGAAGATCCGCGTCCGGCAATTCTGACCGCGCGCGCACGCCAAACCCGGAGGTCCGCATGTCCGCCCGTCGCACCCTGCCCCTGCTGCTCGTCCTGCCGGCGCTGGTCCTCGTGGCGCTGGCCCTGCCGGCCGCCGCCGCGTTCGACGACGACTTCACGGGCGCCACGCTGCGCGTCGACCTGGCGCACACGGGCAACGCGAACGAGGAAATCGTCGCGCTGGACCGCCTGTACCTGGAGGGCGCGTGGCCCGGCGCGCGCGTGAAGCTGGTCGACAC
>CAINDZ010000099.1 GCA_903847545.1 uncultured bacterium
ATCGGCCATGTTGACGGCGACGGCTACGTGTTCATCACCGACCGCAAGAAGGAACTGATCGTGACGGCGGGCGGCAAGAACATCGCGCCGCAGCCGCTGGAGAACGCGCTCGTGGCCGACAAGTACATCGCGCAGGCCGTCGTGATCGGCGACCGGCGCCCGTACCTGTCGGCGCTCATCGTGCCCGACTACGCGAACCTGCAGCGGTACGCCGATGCGCGCAGCCTGGGCGTGTCAGGGCCGGCGGACCTGGTCGCCCACCCGCGCGTGCTGCGGCTGTTCCAGCGGATCATCGACGGCGCCAACGCGGAGCACCCGGGATTCGGGCAGGTCAAGAAGTTCGCGTTGCTGCCGCGCGAGTTCACGCTGGCGGACAACGAACTGACGCCGACGCTGAAGATCAAGCGCTTCGAGATCGGTCGCGTCTGGAAGGCGACGATCGACGCGATGTATCCCGCGGACGACCACGGGGTCGACGACTAGAAGGCCAGGCGACGGCGGCCCCGCTCAGCGACGCTGTGCGCGGTCGCCGAGCGCGACGGTGAATCGCATCGGGCGGCCGTCGCGCTCGATGCCGATCTCGACCAGGTCGCCCGGGGCGTAGGCCCGCAGCGCCGTGGTGAACGTGGCCAGGTCGGCCACCGCGTAGTCGCCGAAGCGGACCAGCAGGTCGCCCTTCTGCAATCCCACCGCCGCCGCCGGGCTGCCGTCGAACACCGCCGCCAACCGGTAGCCGACCTGCCCTTCGGTGAAGTCGGGCATGGTGCCGAGCCAGGTCTGGCGATTGCCGGGCCGTTCGACGCCGGGCGCGGCATCCTCCCCGGTTTCGCGCAGGTCGCCGCCGGCCACCTGCCGCCACGAGAAATCGCCGTCCTGCCCGCGCAGGCGCGACACCAGGTGCATGGTGAAGGCCGCGATGCGCGCCATGGCGGCGGCGTCGAGTCGATCGACGGTGTCGGCCGGGCGGTTGTACTCGGCGTACGGCCCCCCGAACAGGAAGAGCACGGGGACCTCGCGCGTGTTGAACACCATGTGGTCGCTCCCGGACCACCCGCCGCGCGACGGGTTGACCGGCACCCCAGCGGCCGTGGCAGCCGCGTTGACGGCGGCCTCGAGCGGCTCCGCGGTGCCGAGCCCGCTGACGATGAGCCGGCCATCGGCCAGGTGGCCGACGGTGTCCAGGTTGACCATGACGTCGATGCTGTCCAGCGGCACCGGTGGGTGGGTGACGAACCAGGCGGCCCCCTGCAGGCCGGTCTCCTCGGCATCGGTGTTCAGGAACAGGACCGTGCGCCGCGACGCGCCCGGGTCGGCGACCGCAAGGCGAGCGGCAACCTCGTGGACGACGGCGACACCCGAGGCATTGTCGTTCGCTCCGGGGTAGTAGTCCTGCGGGCCCGGCAGGGGCGCATCCGGCAGCGGCGGCGCCACGGTGCCCAGGTGGTCGAGATGGGCCGCCACGACGACATGGCGCCCCGCCAGGGAGCCGCTGCCCGGCACGAGGCCCGCGACGTTGCGACCGGTCAGCCCCGCGAGGTCGTCGCCGGTCCAGCCCTTCCCGGTCAACGGGAACTCCTGTGTCCAGTCGCCGTCGACGGCGGGCTGAAGTCCCGCCGCCGCGAACCATGCCGCCAGCGTGTCGGCGGCCG
>CAINDZ010000100.1 GCA_903847545.1 uncultured bacterium
GGAAGTGCCGGTTGTCGTAGGCGCGGGCGCCGGCCCAGGCCAGGAATGCGGCCTCGAGCAGGCCCAGCCAGCGGGCGAAGGCCCACATGCCTTCCCACTCGAACAGGCGCTGCTGCGGCAGCGCGCGCAGCCAGGCCAGAAGCAGCGCCAGCGTGACGGTGCTGGCCGCCACGTAGGCGACGCGGCTGAACGCGTGCCAACGCGGGAACAGCCGCTGCACCAGCGCGCGCCAGCGGTGCGTGGCCAGCAGGCTGTGGAAGGCGCACCACAGCGCGGTCCACAGGGCGACGCGCAGCAGCACGCCGGCATCGGCCGCTGCGGGGGCGGTCGTCACGCGCCGCCGGTCCGGACCATGTTCTCGACGCCGCCGGCCAGCACGATGCGCTGCACCGGCGTGCCCAGCGGCAGGAACCGGAACGAACGGCCGCGCCAGGCGATGGTCGAGCCGGCCACGTCCAGATTCAGCGGCTCGTCGTCGATGATCGTCTTGCGCCCCTCGCCGCCGCGGTGGTGGTCGAACAGGGCGCGCGCGAAGTCGGGGCACTCCACGCACAGGAAGCCGTTGTTGATGGCGTTGCGCAGGTAGGTCTGCGAGTAGCTGCCGGCGATGACCAGGCGGATGCCGGCGGCCATCAGCGCCGTGGCCGCCTGTTCGCGGCTGCTGCCGGTGCCGAAGTTGAAGCCGGCGCAGACCACGTCGCCCGCGCGCACGATGCCGGCGAACTGCGGGTCGTAGTTCTCCATCACCACGGCGGCCATCTGCGCGGGCGTCATGTCCTCGCGGTAGGTGTAGTCCTTCGAGTAGATGCCGTCGGTGTTCAGGTTGTCGGCCGGCAGGTAGAGCAGGCGGCCCTCGATGACGGCGGGGAATCCGTCCAGCACGTCCACCTTGGGGGCGCCGGCGCCGTCCGCGGGCGGCGTGCGGAAGTCGCGCGCGGGGGCGGCGCCGCCGACGGCATCCATGCCCGCGGGCCCCGCGATGTGGCCGACCAGGGCGCTGGCCGCCACCACCGCGGGGCTGGCCAGGTATGCCTTCGCGCCGCGGCTGCCCATGCGGCCCTTGAAGTTGCGGTTGCTGGCCGAGATGCCCACCTCGCCGTCCTCGAGCAGGCCCGTGCCCAGGCCGATGCACGGCCCGCAGCCGGAAGGCAGCGCGATGGCGCCGGCGTCGAGCAGGGCCTGCCAGGCGCCGCTGCCCTTGAGTTCGTCCTCGACCAGGGCGCTGGCGGCCGAGACGTACAGCTTCACGTGCGCGGCCACCTGCTTCCCGCGCAGCACGGCGGCGGCGGCCTCGAGGTCCTGCGTGCGCGCGTTGGTGCAGCTGAGCAGGTAGGCCTTGTCGACGCGGATGCGCTGCGGCTCCAGCTCGGCCAGCGAGGACATCGCCTGCACGGTGTCCGGGCCGCTCAGGTGCGGCGTGACCTGCGACAGGTCCAGCGTGATCTCGCCCGCGTACACGGCGCCGGGATCCGAGCACGGTGGCTGCGCGCGCCAGGCGGCCAGGTCGGCCTCGGTGATGCGGCCCGTGACGCCGCGTGCCTGCAGGTGGGCGCGACGGCCTTCCATGTAGGCCACCGTCACGTCGTCGACCGGGAACCAGCCGACGAGGGCGCCCCACTCGGTGGTCATGTTGGCGATGGTCAGGCGCTCCTCGATCGACAGCGTGGCCACGCCGGGGCCCGCGAACTCGAGCACGGCGTTGAGCACCTCGCC
>CAINDZ010000101.1 GCA_903847545.1 uncultured bacterium
CGCGGTCGCCCTTGCGCACGCCGTGGGCCTTCAGGACGTTGGCCACGCGCGCCACCTGGTGCTTCAGCTGGCGGTAGGTGATGTGCTCGTACTGGCCGGGCTCGTCCTTGACCCAGATGATGGCCGTCTTGTCGCCCAGTTTCTCGAGGTGGCGGTCGACGCAGTTGTAGCAGGCGTTCAGGCGGCCGCCCAGGTACCAGCTGAAGTCGACGTTGTCGTAGTCGTGGTCGAACACCATGCGCGGCGGCACGAACCAGCTGATGGTCTCGGCCTGCTTGCCCCAGAAGGTCTCCGGGTCGTCCAGCGACAGGCGGTACAGGCGCTGGTACTCGGCCATGCTGCCGATGTGGGACGTCGCGGCGACGTCGGGATTCGGCCCGTAGACTTCGTTGTTGGTGCCGTCGGCCATGGCGTGGCCCTCCTGTGGGATGATATTGGACAAGCGGCCCTGACCGGGAATTCATACCATTTTTGCCTTGGCTGGACAAGGCCATCGGCGCCGGCGCCCAGGCAACTTCGCGGCCGTACCGCGCGTATGTCGTTGGTTGCCACCCACCCGAACCCACCCGACAGGATGAATGCCATGCCGACCCGCTCCCGTGCCCACCTTCAGGCCCTCCAGCGGGGGCTGCTGCTGGCGATGACCCTCGGCGCGCTGGCCGGCATGTCCGGCTGCAACAAGGGCAAGGCCGCCCCCGGCGCCCAGCCCGGCGGCGCCCAGGGTCCGGCCGCCCAGCCCCCCGTCCCGGTCGCGGTGGTTCCGGCCCGCATCGGCCCCATTTCCAGCTTCTACAACGCCACCGCGACGCTCGAGGCCGAGAAGCAGGCCCAGGTGCTGGCCCGCGTGAGCGGCGTCGTGAAATCCCTCGCCGTCGAGGAGGGCGACCAGGTGCGGGCCGACCAGGTGCTGCTGCAGATCGACAACCAGGAGTACCAGCTGCGGGTGGACCAGGCCCAGGCCCGGACCGAGAACCTGGAGGCCCGGTTCCGGCGCACGGAGGAGATGCGGGCCCAGGACCTCGCGTCGTCGCAGGATTTCGAGGCCGCCAAGAGCGAGCTGGCGACCGCGAAGTCGGACGAGGGCCTGGCCCGGCTGAACCTCTCCTACACGGCCGTGCGGGCGCCGTTCACGGGGCGGGTCACCCGCCGGCTGGTGAACGTGGGCCAGACCGCCTCGGTCGGGACGCCGCTGTTCGACCTGGCCGACTTCGACCCCCTGCTGGCCCGCGTCCACGTGCCCGCCAGGGAGTTCCGGCGGCTGCTGGCCGACCAGCCGGTCGAGCTGACCCTCGACAGCGTCGAGCAGAAGCTGCAGGGCCGCATCACGCTGGTCAGTCCCGTCATCGACCCCCAGAGCGGGACCATCAAGGTGACGATCGAGATCCCCAGCTATCCCGCCGGCGTGCGCCCGGGCGACTTCGCCGAGGTGCGCATCGTCACCGACAGCCACGATCGCGCGCTGCTGGTGCCGCGCCTGGCGGTCATCTCCGAGAAGGGCGAGGACGTCGTGTATGTGGCTGCGGCCGACAGCACCGCCGAGCGGCGGGTGGTCACGCTGGGCTTCTCGGACAACGACACCGCCGAGATCACCGCGGGCGTGCAGGCGGGCGACCCGGTGGTCGTCAAGGGCCAGCGCTCGCTGAAGCACGGCGCGCGGTTGAAGATCCTCGCGGACACCACCCCCGCCGTGGCGGCCCGCGAGGCCGCGCGATGAAGGGATTCATCGAGACCGCCGTCCGCCGCCGGGTGACGGTGATCATGCTCACGCTCGCCGTGGTGGCCTTCGGCATCGTCGGCTACCGGCGCCTGCCGCTCGAGCTGTTCCCGGACATCACCTACCCGTCGCTGACGGTGCAGACCGAGTTCCCCGACACGGCGCCGCCCGAGGTGGAGAACCTCGTGACCAAGCCGGTCGAGGAGGCGGTCGGCGTTCTGCGCGGGCTGCAGTCGATCCACTCGGTGTCGCGGCCGGGCGTGTCGGAGGTGACGCTCGAGTTCGACTGGGGCACGAACATGGACACGATGTCCATGGAGGTGCGCGAGAAGCTGGACCGCCGGCTGCTGCCCGAGGAGGCGCGCGACCCGGTGGTGCTGCGGTTCGACCCGGCCCTCGACCCGGTCGTGCGATTGTCGCTGTCCGGTCCCGGCGAGTTGACGGAACTGCGCCGGTTCGCCGAGCGCCAGGTCAAGCAGGACCTCGAGACCGTCAAGGGCGTGGCGGCCGCGCAGGTGAAGGGCGGCCTGGAGTCCGAGGTGCAGGTCGCCGTCGACCAGGAGCGGCTGGCGGCGCTGGGCATTCCCATGGACCGCATCCGCGCGGTGCTGGGCGTCTCGAACGTGAACCTGCCGGGTGGCGCCCTGCGCGGCGAGGAGAGCCAGTACCTGATCCGCACCGTGAACGAATTCGACACGGTCGAGGAGATCGGCGACCTGGTCATCGCCAGCCAGGATGGCGCCCCGGTGCGGCTGCGCGACGTGGCGAAGGTGTGGATGGGCGCCAAGGAGCGCGAGGAGATCACGCGCGTCAACGGGCACGAGTCGGTCGAGATCGCCATATACAAGGAGGGTGACGCCAACGCCGTCACCGTCTCGCGGCTGCTGAAGCAGCGCCTGGCGCAATGGCAGGCGAAGCTGCCCGAGGGCCGCCGCATCGAGGTGCTGTTCGACCAGTCGGAGTTCATCAAGCAGTCGCTGGACGAGGTGCGCGACTCGGCCCTGATGGGCGGCCTGCTCGCCATCCTGGTGCTGTACCTGTTCCTGCGCGACATTCGCAGCACGCTGATCATCGCGGTGTCCATCCCCATCTCCATCGTCGCCACGTTCGTGGTCATGTACCGCATGGGGATCTCGCTGAACGTGATGTCGCTGGGCGGCCTGACCCTCGGCATCGGCATGCTGGTGGACAACTCGATCGTCGTGCTGGAGTCCATCTTCCGCAAGCGGCAGGAGGGCGCCGGGCTGTTCCGCGCCGCGGTGGACGGCACCGAGGAGGTCGGCGCCGCCGTCATCGCCTCGACGCTGACGACCGTCGTCGTGTTCGTGCCGCTGGTCTTCGTCGAGGGCGTGGCCGGCCAGTTGTTCAGGGACCAGGCGCTGACGGTGACGATCAGCCTGCTGGCCTCGCTGGTGGTGGCGATGACGGTGGCCCCCATGTTCGCCTCGCTGGGCGGGTGCGCCGTCGCCGTGGGGCCCGACGACAACTCGCTGTCGGCCGCGTCGAAGCTGTCGCTGGGCAGGTTCTCGCTGTACTACGACCGGACCGTGCGCGCGGCCGTGCGTCGCTCGCGCCTGACGATCGGGCTGGCCGTGGGCGCCTTCGTCCTGGCGCTGGCGGGCGCCCGCCTGCTGGACACCGAGCTGATCCCCCAGCTTTCGGAGGGCGAGTTCTTCCTGGAAATGAACCTGCCCGAGGGGACGTCGCTGCCGGCGACCGACCGCGTCGTCGCCACGCTCGAGGGCGGCGTCGCGAAGGCGGCGGGCGTGGAGCGCTTCTATTCGACGGTGGGCAGCCGGCTGGTTTCCGGCGGCATGTCGCTCAACACGAAGGGCGAGAACCTCGCCCAGTTGAACGTGGCGATGAAGGACCGCGGCGACGACCGCGCCGAGGCGAGCGCCATCGACGGGCTGCGGGCCCTCTACGCCGACCAGCCCGACCTCGAAGTGAAGGTCGGTCGGCCCTCGTACTTCACGCTGAAGACGCCGGTGGAGGTGGCTGTCTACGGCGAGGACCTCGAGGCGCTGCGCGACTACTCGCTGCAGCTCGTGGGCGACCTCGAGGCCGTGCCCGGCCTGGTCGACGTGCGCTCGTCGCTCGAGGGCGGCAACCCCGAACTGCAGGTCGTGTTCGACCGCGAGAAGCTGGCCGCGCTGGGCCTGGACATGGGCGTCATGTCCGAGACGCTCAAGCAACGCGTGCAGGGCGTCGTGCCCACCCGCTTCAAGGAGGCCGACCGACAGGTCGACATCCGCCTGCGCAACGGGGAGGACACGCGGCGCACCGTGGACGACGTCCGCAACCTGGTGCTCCCCGGGGCCGACGGCACGCCCCTGCGGCTTCTGTCGGTGGCCGACGTCAGCCTGGAGCGCGGGCCGGCCGAGATCCACCGCCTGCAGCAGCAGCGCGCGGCCGTCATCACCGCCAACCTGGACGGCCGCGGGCTGGGCGCCGCGGTCAGGGACGTCGAGGGCGTGCTGCGCCGCGACGCGCCGCCGACCGGCATCTCGACCGAGATCGGCGGCCAGAACCGCGAGATGCAGGTGAGCTACCGCAGCCTGCGCTTCGCGCTGATCCTGGCGGTGTTCCTGGTCTACCTGGTGATGGCCTCCACCTTCGAGTCGTTCCTGCACCCGCTGATCGTGCTGGCGACGATCCCTCTGTCCATCGTCGGCGTGGTCGCGGGGCTGCTGCTGCTGGGCATCCCCATCAACGTGATGGTGCTGATCGGCGTGATCCTGCTGGCCGGCATCGTGGTGAACAACGCCATCGTGCTGATCGACTGCGTCAACCGGCTGCGCAAGCGGGGCATCGACAAGGTCGAGGCCGTGGTCATGGCCGGGCACATCCGGCTGCGCCCCATCCTGATGACGACCCTGACGTCGGTGCTGGGCCTGCTGCCGATGGCGCTGGCCTGGGGAGAAGGCTCCGAGCTGCGCCAGCCGCTGGCGGTGACGGTGCTGTTCGGCCTGTCGGTGGCGACGCTGCTCACGTTGGTGGTCATCCCGGCGGTGTACGTCCTGGTGCCGTCGCGCGTCAGGGTCGAGGCCGCGGAAGGGGACCGGCCGTGACCCTCCCCGAACTGGCCATCCGCAAGCCGGTGACGATCCTGATGCTGCTGGTCAGCATGGCGGTGCTGGGGTCGGTGGCGCTGCTGAAGCTGCCGCTGGCGTTCATGCCCGACTTCGAGTTCCCGATGCTCTTCGTGCAACTGCCCTACCCGAACGCGTCGACCTCGCAGATCGAGCGTTCGGTGGTGCGGCCGGTCGAGGAGGCGCTCGGCTCGCTGAAGGGCTTGCGCAACGTGTACTCGTCGTGCGACCAGAACGGCGGCGCGGTGCGGATGGAGTTCGAGTGGGGCACCAACATGCAGGTGGCCCGCACCGAGGCGTGGGAGAAGATCGACAGGATCCGCTCGGAGCTGCCAGAGGACATCGGCGACATCCACATCGGCACCTCGGACGAGGGACGCGGCGGCGAGGTGCCCATCGTCGAGGGGCGCCTGTCCAGCCCCCGCGACCTGAGCGAGAGCTACGACCTGCTCGACCGGCGCATCGTCAAGCCGCTCGAGCGCATCCCTGGCGTGGCCGGCGTGCGCCTGGACGGCGTGCAACCGCGCGAGGTGCGGATCAACCTGCGTCCGGACGACCTCGAGCGGCACCGGGTGGACATCCGCGAGGTGGCCCAGGCGCTGCGCAGCGGCAACTTCGACCAGTCGCTGGGCGACATCGACAGCGGCGAGAGCCACTTCGCCCTGCGCACCCTGGGCACGTTCACGGACGTCGACCAGGTTCGCGACCTGGTGATCCGCGCCGACGGCCTGCGCCTGCGCGACGTGGCCGACGTCCTCTACACCGAGCCGCCGCTCGTCTACGGGCGGCACCTGGACGGCAACTTCGCCATCGGCATCACGGTGACACAGGAATCGAAGGCCAACACGGTCGAGGTATGTCGCGCCGTCGACGAGCGCATCGCCCTGATGGACAAGGACCCCGAACTGCGCGGCGTCAACTTCATGGTCTGGTTCAGCCAGGGACGCGAAATCCGCAAGACGCTGAACGACCTGCGCAACACCGGCATCTACGGCGCCATCCTGGCCGCCGTGGTGCTGTTCTTCTTCCTGCGACGGTTCTCGACCACCATCGCCTGCGTGCTGTGCATCCCGTTCTCGCTGGTGGTGGCTTGCGGCATCATCTGGGGCATGGGCAAGTCGATGAACACGCTGACCATGCTCGGGTTGATCGTCGGCGTCGGCATGCTGGTCGACAATGCGGTGGTGGTCATCGAGAACATCTTCCGGCGGCGCGAGGCCGGGGCCGACCGCGTGACGGCGGCGCGCGAGGGCGCCCGCGAGGTGGCGACCGCCGTGACCGCGGCCACGCTGACGTCGGTCATCGTGTTCCTGCCGCTGATCTTCAACAAGCCGACCGACGAGGGCAGCGTCTACCTGAAGGAGATCGCGATCACGATCTGCCTGACGCTGGGCGCCTCGCTGTTCGTCAGCCAGACGCTGATCCCGCTGTCGACTTCGTGGCTGATCAAGTCCGAGCCCCGCCCCCGCGGCCGCTGGATGACCTGGCTCGAGGAACGGCACGCCGTGGCGCTGGCAGGGGCCATGCGCCGACGCTGGATCGCGCCGGCGGCCGGCCTGCTGGTGATGGCCTCGGCCATCTGGCCGTTCCTGAAGGTCGACAAGAGCTTCAGCGGCTCGAACACCGAGTCGTTCGTGCAGGTCAGCTACCAGTTCAGCGAGGAGCTGAGCCTGGCCCGCAAGGAGGCCG
>CAINDZ010000102.1 GCA_903847545.1 uncultured bacterium
CCACCCGCTGGTGCCGGTCGAGGAGGAAGGCCGCCTGGTCGACCCCCGCCTGCGCGACAACTTCGTCGAACGCATCTTCGCCTGGCGCCGGGCCCGCGACGTGTTCACCGGGCGCTGGAGCCGGGGCGCCGTGGTCGCCTTCCACTCGCGCGAGAAGTACCTGCTGATGGCCCACAGCCCGAAGCACTACCAGGAGCTGGGCCGGCTGGTGGCGCGCATCGCCCAGGAATCGCCGGCCGCCTTCCGCGACCGCTACCTGGCGCTGTACATGGAGGCCCTCGGCGTGCTGGCCACCCCGCGACGGCACGTCAACGCCCTGCAGCACGTGGCCGGACACCTGCGCGGCCAGGTGGGCGACGCCGAGCAGAAGCGCCTGCTGGCGGTCATCGACGACTACGGCCGCGACCTGGTGCCGCTCATCGTCCCGGTCACGCTCCTGCGGCACTACATCGAACTGCTGGACGTCCCCTACGTGAAGGACCAGGCCTACCTGAACCCGCACCCGCGCGAACTGATGCTCCGCAACCACGTCTGACGGGGCATCGCAGGCGCGCGAACCGCGGCGCCGCCGCAGGTTTTTTGGCCTTTCCTGCCGATTGCGGGTTGACACCATTTCCCATTGGCCTATTTTCTGCGCGAACTCTGCAACTTCCGCTGCGACTATTTCGTCGTCGCCCCGGGTACGGCAGGGATCATTCCGGCGGCGGCGCCAGCCCCGGCCGGTCACGGAGGCACGGTCCGACCTCACGGAGGCGACCCTTGAGAGAACAAACAGCTCGTCTGGACATCCGCGCCGGTCAGAGCCGGAGCATGCAGGAGGTCGATACGGGATCCGCTCCCGACGACCCTCCCTCGCTTGTCGCCGCGCCCGATCCCGTCGACGCGCCTGCCAACATCCCCGCCCTGCCGATCCAGCTCGAACACTTCCTGGCCAAGCGACTGCCGAAGACCGGTCCGCGCACGCGCCTGTTCCGTCGCGCCCACTTCCCGGACGTGAAGGACAGCGACTGGCACGACTGGCACTGGCAGCTGCGCCACTCGTTCCGGACGGTCGAGCAACTCGAACGCGTGCTTGAGCTTACGGATGAGGAGCGCACCGCCCTGGACCGCTGCGGCTCGCTGCTGCCGGTCGCGGTGACGCCTTATTATATGAGCCTGCTGAACGCGTACGACGCGGACTGCGGGCTGAGGCGCACCGTGGTGCCCGTGCAGAACGAGTTCCTGCGCACCCACGGCGAGGCGGACGACCCGCTGGACGAGGACGGCTACAGCCCCGTTCCCGGCCTGGTCCACCGCTACCCGGACCGGGTGCTGTTCCTGGTGCTGGACCGCTGCGCGACCTACTGCCGGTACTGCACGCGCTCGCGCGTGGTCGGCCAGGACGAGCTGCGCCCGACCCGCGACCGCTGGGAATCGGCGCTCGATTACATCCGCTCGCACCCCGAGGTGCGCGACGTCCTGCTGTCGGGCGGCGACCCGCTGACCCTCAGCGACGAGCGGCTGGACTACCTTCTGGGAGAGCTTCGGAAGATCCCGCACGTGCAGTTCGTGCGCATCGGGACCAAGGTCCCGGCCGTGCTGCCGCAGCGGGTGACCCCCGCCCTGGTGAAGATCCTGCGCAAGCATCATCCCCTGTGGCTGAGCCTGCACTACCTGCACCCGGACGAGTGCACGCCCGAGTCGGTGGCCGCCTGCCGGCGCCTGGCCGACGCGGGCATCCCCCTGGGCAGCCAGACGGTGCTGCTGAAGGGCGTCAACGACGACGTCGGGACCATGAAGGCGCTGGTCCACTCGCTGCTGATGATGCGGGTGCGCCCCTACTACCTGTACCAGTGCGACCCCATCTCGGGCTCGTCCCACTTCCGGACGACGGTCGAGAAGGGCCTGGAGATCATCAAGGGACTGCGGGGCTTCACCACCGGCTACGGCGTGCCGACCTACGTGATCGACGCGCCGGGCGGCGGCGGCAAGATCCCGCTGCAGCCGGACTACCTGGTGGGACGTGACGACGGCGACGTGCTGCTGCGCAGCTTCACCGGGGAGATCCACCGCTATCCGGACGGCCACGTCGCAATGGAGGCCGTGCGGTGAACATCGGCCTGACCTACGACCTCAGGGACGACTACCTGGCGATGGGCTTCGGCCAGGAGGAGACGGCGGAGTTCGACCGCGTCTCCACCATCGAGGCCCTCGAGGGCGCCCTGCAGCGACTGGGTCACCGGACCGACCGCATCGGCCACGTGAAGGCCCTGGCCGCCCGGCTGGTGGCCGGCGACCGCTGGGACCTGGTGTTCAACATCGCCGAGGGGATGTACGGGATCGGCCGCGAGGCCCAGGTGCCCGC
>CAINDZ010000103.1 GCA_903847545.1 uncultured bacterium
GACGCGCCGCATCGACGTGGGCGGCGTGCCCATGGGCGGCGGCGCGCCCGTGCGCGTGCAGAGCATGACCACGACGAAGACCGGCGACGTGCAGGCGACGCTGGAGCAGATCCGCGAGCTGGCCTCGGCCGGCGCCGAGTACGTGCGTGTGACCGTGAACGACCAGGCCGCCGCCGACGCGATGCCGCAGTTGGTGCGCGAGGCCAACCTGCCGCTGATCGCCGACATCCACTACGACCACAACATGGCGCTGGCGGCGCTCAAGGCCGGGGTGGCCAAGCTGCGCATCAACCCCGGCAACATCGGCTCGCGCGACCACGTGCGCGAGGTGGCGCGCGCCGCGCAGGACCTCGGCGTGCCCATCCGCATCGGCGTCAACCGCGGCAGCCTGCACCGGCGCTACGACGACCTGGTCAAGCGCGACGCGGCGGGCGCCCTGGTGCAGAGCGGCCTGGACGAGATCGAGGCGCTGGCGGCGTTCGGGTTCCACGACGTGGCCGTCAGCCTCAAGAGCAGCACGCCCGCCGAGGTGGTCGAGGCCTGCCGGCGTTTCGCGGCCGTCAGCGACGTGCCGCAGCACCTGGGCGTGACCGAGGCCGGGACGCTGCTGGCCGGCACCTCGCTGTCGGTGGCGGCGATGTCGGTGCTGCTCGGCGAGGGCATCGGGGACACGGTGCGCATCAGCCTGGCCGACGACCCGGCCTTCGAGGTCAAGGCCGCCTTCTACATGCTGCAGGCCCTGGGCCTGCGCGAGGGCTACGCCCGGGTGGTTGCCTGCCCCACCTGCGGCCGGGTCGAGGTCGACGTGGTGGCCCTGGCCAGCCGGGTCGAGGAGCTGGCGAAGGACCTGCCCGCCGACCGGGTCATCTCGGTCATGGGCTGCATCGTCAACGGGCCGGGCGAGGCCAAGACCGCCGACCTGGGCATCGCCGCCGGGCGCACCAAGGTGGCCATCTACCGCAAGGGCGAACTGCACCGGAACATCGACAAGGCGGACCTCGAGCAGGTGCTGGTCGAGGAGATCGAACGCCTGCGCTGAGCGCCCCCTGGGCCGGGGGGTGAAATCCGTCAAGTCGTTAGGGGATCTGCCGATCCCCGCCCCGACGGGCACCTTTTGGCTGGAACCGGCCCGCCCGGGCCGTGGCACACCGGGCTGGAGATGGCGGACGACACCGGATATCCCACGCTGACGCATGCGGGCGCCGCCGGGCCGGCGGATCCCCGCGACCAGGGCGTGAACGTCGAGCGCCTGCGGGCGCTGCAGGCGTTCAACGCGCGCCTGGTCTGCATGCCGGTCGACGAGGCGTCGTACGACGACGTCGTCGCCGGCGCACGCCGCGTCATCGGGTGCGACGCCTGCGCGCTGTTCCTGCTGGACCGCGCCAGCGGCGAGCTGGTGCTGCGCGCCGCCGACGGCTACCACGGGCTGGAGCCGGGGCTGCGCGTCCCGGTCCGCGAGGGCGCGAGCATGCACGCGCAGGCGTTCAGCGAGGAATACCTCGTGCATGTGGCCGACGTGGCCGGGCTCGAGGGCCTGCAGCCGCTGGCGGCCGGCGTGGCCAGCGCGCTGGCGCTGCCCATTATCTCGTACCGCGGCCCGGTGGGCGTCTTCGACTTCGGCAGCCGGCGCGCGCACGCGTTCACGGCCGCCGAGGTCGGCATGTGCACGATGCTCGTCGACCAGATGTCGTATTCGCTCGAGAACATCCGCCTGGTGAACGAGCTGAGCCGCAGCCGCGACGCGGTCATCCGCGGCATGGCGCTGCTGGCCGAGATCCGCGACACCCACATCCGCGAGCACCTGCGCCGCATGTGCGCCTACTCGGGGTACCTGGCCGGCCTGCTGGCCGAGCGCCCGGGCTACCCCGAGGCCACGCCGCAGTTCATCGAGACCCTCGCGCGCGCCGCCGCCCTGCACGACGTGGGCAAGGTGGGCATCCCCGACGCCATCCTGCTGAAGCCCGGCAAGCTGACCGAGGCCGAGTTCGCGGTGATGAAGTCGCACACCGAGATCGGCGCCGAGCTGCTCGAGGGGCTCATCAAGGACTACGGCCGCTACTCGATGATCACGATGGGCGCCGAGGTGGCGCGCTGCCACCACGAAAAGTGGGACGGCTCGGGCTACCCGGCCGGCTTGCAGGGGCGCGAGATCCCGCTGTCGGCCCGCATCGTCGCCATCGCCGACGTCTACGACGCGCTGACCAGCCGCCGCGTCTACAAGGACGCCTGGACCCACGAGAAGACGGCCGAGACGATGCGCGGCGATGCCGGGCGGCACTTCGACCCCGAGCTGCTCGAGATCTTCCTGGCCCATCCGCGCGACCTGGCGCTCATCCGGGAGTCGGGGGACTAGCGCCCGGTCTCAGGCGGGCTCGACCCCCGGCATGATGCCCGGCTCGACCATCACCGAACGGTCCTGCAGGCACACCGCCGTGCCCGGCGGCGCCTTGCGCGGCTTGCGCACGAAGCGCTTCTCCGTCCACACCACCGGCGCCAGCGACGCGTTGCGGGCCTTGCTGTGGAAGGCGGCCAGCGCGGCGGCCTTCTCGACCACCGCGGGCGGCACCAGGTCGGGGCGGCCGCGCGTGCGCACGATGACGTGGCTGCCGGCGGCGCCGTGCGCGTGCAGCCACAGGTCGCGGCTGTGCGCGGCGCGGTGGGTCAGTTCGTCGTTCTCGCGGCTGCTGCGGCCGACCCACACGTCCCAGCGGCCGTCGATGACGTAGCGGCGGAAGGGGCGCGAGGCCTCGTCGTCGGGCTCGGCGCGTCGTGTCGCGCGCGCGGGGGAGCCGGCCCGCGCCGCGTGCGCGTCGAGCCACTCCTGCGCCGCGGCCAGGGCGGCCAGCCCGGGCGCGTGCGCCGC
>CAINDZ010000104.1 GCA_903847545.1 uncultured bacterium
TCTCTTCCGTCACCTGCCCCAGCAGCAGGTCGCAGTAGCCCGAGATGACCGTCAGCTGGTTGTTGAAGTCGTGCGCGACACCGGCGGCGAGGCGCCCGAGGGCGTCGAGCTTCTGGGCCTGCCACAGCTGCGCCTCGAGGCGGCGGTGCTCGGAGACGTCCGTGGCAATGCCGCACAGGCACACGGGCCGCCCGCGGTTGTCGCGCACAAGCGATGTCCGGCAGTGCAGCAGCACCTTCGACCCGTCGGCGGCGACGTTGGCGACTTCGCCCTGCCAGCCGCCGTCCGCCAGCGTCCGCCTGACGATCTCGTCCTGCGTGGCGCCCAGCGCCGGGTCGTCGCCCAGCGTCGAAACGCTTGCGCCGACCAGGTCGCCCCGGTTCCTCTGCAGCGACCGGCAGGCGGCGTCGTTGACGTAGACCACATTGCCCTGCAGGTCGGTGACGGTGACGCGGTCCTGGATCTGGTCCAGGACCATCGCCTTGAAGGCGACGTCGGCCTCGGCCTCGCGCAGGCGCGTGATGTCCTGCAACGACACCAGCACCTGCGGCCTGCCGTCCAGCAGGATGGGAGCGGCCGACACCAGGACGTGCTTCAAACCGGGTCCGTCGCTGCCGTGAACGGGGACCGAGACGGGCAGCCCGTTGATGATGATGCCGTCGTTGATCGCGTGCAGCAGGGCCTGACGCAGCTCGCAGGCGCCACAGTTCGGCCCGTAGCCGCAGCCCCGCTCGTCGTCGAGGTGGTTCAGGCACCCCAGCGCGGCGCCGCCAACGCGGTCGACGACGTCCTCGCGGGCCAAGCCTGCCATGGAGGCCGCCGCCTGGTTCGCCTTGGTCACGCGCCTGTCGGCGTCGAGGATCAGGATGCCGACCGGGACGTGTTCGTGGATGGTCTCGAGCTCGATGGACCTGGCGCGACGCTCGCGCTCCTCCAGGTCCCGCGCGGTTGCGTCGGTGGTGCGGATCGCCACGCGCACGACGCCGTCAATGCCCGGCGGCACGGGCTGGAAGTGGTGCTCGATGGACCGGCCCCCGATTGCCTCGGCGAAGAGCGATGCGTCGCCCGTGCGCGCCGCCTCATTGACGTGGTGGCGAAAGAGGAGGGCCCTGTTTGCGGGCAGCAGGTTGAAGTAGCCCAATCCGGCGATGTCACGGCCACCGTGTCCCGCCGCGGCAGCCCCGCCGGCGTTGGCGGCCAACACCGTGCCGTCGACGGCGATGAGCACAAGGGCTTCGCCTGCGGCATCGAGCAGTGCGCGTGACGGGTCGTCGCCATGACGGGGACAGGCCATCGGTCGCTCCGGTCGCTGGAATAGACGTCATCCGGCCGCGTCGCGTCGCGTTCCGGCGCGCGGGGCCATGCACGTTCCGTGCTCCGGCATGAGGGGGGTCCTTAATTGTTAACTTGTTTATTGAAGGGAGCTTGAACCGGTTGCCAGAGGGGAATGTGTGGGAAAGAAAGGTATCGCAGGAACCTTGCCGCCGGGCCGGGAGAACTTTTTTCCGGGTTCAGCCCAGGTCGCCGTCGTCGTCCCCGGCGATCGGCAGGAAGACATGGAAGGTGGAACCCGCGCCCGGTTCGGTGTCGACCTCGATGCGCCCCCCGTGATCCAGCACGATGCCGTGGCTGATCGACAGGCCCAGGCCGGTGCCCTTGCCGACGGCCTTGGTGGTGAAGAACGGCTCGAAGATGCGCTGCTTGGTCTCGGGCGGCATGCCGCATCCGGTGTCGGAGATGGCGATCTCGACATCGTGCTCGTGGGCCTGCGTGCGGATGGTGATGGTGCCGCCGTCCGGGGCCATGGCATGGGCGGCGTTGACCAGGATGTTCATGATCACCTGGTTGATCTGGCCGGCGTGGCACAGTACCGGAGGCAGGTCGGAGAAGTCCTTTTCCACCTTGCACGAATACTTCAGCTCGTTCCAGACCATGCGGATCATCGCGTCGACGCCGTCGTTCAGGTCGTGCGGCACTTTCTTCAGCGAGTCGTCACGCGCGAAGCTCTTCAGGTTCTGGACGATGTCGGCCACGCGCGTGGTGCCTTCCACGGATTCCTTCAGTACGGCGTCCAGGTCGCCCAGCACGTAGTCCAGGTCCTCTTCCGCAAGGACCTCGGTCAGTTCGTCGATGACGGTGTCGCGGCGCGGGTCGTCGGGGTCCATGCCCGCCAGGTCCCGGTACAGGAACAGGAGCGTGCGCAGGAGGTCGGTGTACTCGGAGATCGTGGCGAGATTGCTGGTCACGTAGCCGATGGGGTTGTTGATCTCGTGGGCTACGCCGGCGGCCAACTGGCCGATGGACGCCATCTTCTCGGACTGGATCACGGCCTCGCGTTGCGCTTGCAGCCGGGTCATCGCGTCCTCGAGGTGGGCATGCGACAGGCGCAGCTGCTCCTGCACGGCGCTGATGCCGCTGATATCCACGAAGCTGAGCACGACCACGTCGCGGTCGCGGACCTTCAGCGTGACCGCCGACAGGATGACGGGCACCGGTGAGCCGTCGGCGCGCGCCAGGAGGCACTCGTGGCGGTCCAGCCGCGGGGCGCCGCCGCGCATCGCCTCGAGCGCCGGTCCCATGCCGCACATGGCCGCCGACCGGCCGTACATCGCCTCGGCGTCGGTGCCCAGGATCTCGGCCGCCGCGGGGTTGACTTCCAGGATGCACTCGGTGCGGACGTCGGCGATGAGCAGGCCCGTCTGCGTCGCGTGGAACAGCACGCGCGAGTAGCTCTCGCTCTCCTCGAGGTCGCGAAGGACGGACAGGTGGCGGGCCCGCTCGATGCCAACGGAGGGCGGGTCGGTGGCCTCGGGGGCCGCCAGCGCGGCATCCGGGACGGGGAAGATGGTGGCGACCACGCGGACCTCCTTCGGGCCGGTGCGGCGAGTCCGGGCACTCAAGCCATCGGCAGGATGTGCCGAATATTGAGGTTGGATCGGCCCGGCGGCTGCCGGGCACCAGGCGGGGGTGGAAGGTTGAAGGCCAACATCAAGCTGCCGCGCATCCTGTGTGTCGACGACGAGGCGCATGTCCTCAACTCGATCGAGCGCAGCCTGCGCACGAAACTCGACCTGACGATGGCTCCCAGCGCGGCCGAGGCCCTGCGCATCCTGCGCGAGGCGCCCGAGCCGTTCCAGGTCATCGTCACGGACATGCGCATGCCGACGATGAACGGCATCATCCTGCTGACGCATGTGCGCCGCGAGTTCCCCGACGTGACCCGCATCCTGCTGACGGGGCACGGCGACCTCGAGATCGTCGTCCGCGCCGTCAACGAGGGCAACATCTTCCGGTTCCTGGCCAAGCCCTGCTCGATGTCCGAGCTCCTGGAGACCATCCGCGCCGGCATCCGGCAGAACAACCTGGTGACGGCCGAGCGCGTGCTGCTCGAGCAAACGCTGCGCGGCAGCATCGAGGCCCTGAGCGGCATCCTCGCCCTGGCCAGCCCGACGCTCTTCGGGCGCGGTTCGCGCGTGAAGGACCTGGCCGAATTGATGTGCGCCGAGGCGGGCATCGCCGTCGACTGGCAGATGCAGGTCGCGGCCCACCTGGCCCAGATCGGGCGCATCACGCTGCCCGACACCATCGCCACCAAGCTGGCCTCGGGCGAACGGCTGAGCGAGCAGGAGGCGGCGATGGTCGAGCGCGTGCCCGAGGTGACCTGGAACATCGTCAGCCATATTCCGCGGCTCGACGAGGTCCAGCAGACCATCCAGTTCATGCAGAAGAACTACGACGGCAGTGGCAACCCGCGCGGCAAGATCTCGGGTGACGACATCCCGGCGGCGTCCCGCGTGCTCAAGCTGGCCAGCCGCGTCGAGGAACTGCAGGGGCGGGGCTACTCGGTCCGGCGCGTCCTGGACACGCTGCGCGTCGAGACGGGGATCTACGACCCGAAGCTGCTGAAGGCGTACGAGGCGATCGCCGAGGTGGCCGGCGAACAGGCGGGGCCGCGCGGGCTGCTGATGCACGAATTGCGGATCGGCATGGTGGTGGTCGAGCCCATCCGGTCGCGCGCCGGCGTGATGCTCGTGGCGGCCGGGCAAGAGGTCACCGAGAGCCTGCTCGGGCGCATCCAGAACTACAACGACACCGTGGGGATCGACCTGCCGCTCTGGGTGCGGACGGAGATGATCGAGGACGAGGCACCCGCCGAGCTAGAAGACCAGCTCACCCACTGAGAACACCATCGGCACGCTGCCGCACCGGGCGTTCAGGAGCGCGGACACCCGGTCGGCGTCGCCCGGCTGCACCACCAGGACCCTCGCGCCCGTCCCGCCGAGCCGCGCAGCAAGTTCCGCGGCATCCGCCGGTCCGTAACTGGTGACGTCGAGCAGAGCGAGCACAGGCTGGCGTTCCGGGCCGTCCGCCAGCCAGAGGGCGGCGTCGGCCGGTTCGTAGCCGTGGCGCTCGGCCAGGCGCTCCAGCCAAGCGCCGCGCTTGCGATCGGCCGACAGCACCACCACGGGCAGGCCGTTCGGCGGGAACATCCCGAAGGTCTCCGATGTCCAGTCGAGATCCAGGTCCGCGGCGCCGAGCACCGAGCGGGCCTCGTCGAACCTGGCGCCGATCGTGGGCAGGAACCCGATGAGATCCTCGGGACCCGTGCGCAGCGTGCCGCCGAGCGCGACAACGTCGGCGGTGACGGCGGGCGACTCGCCCAGGTCGCCCTGCAACCGTGCCAGCCGGTCGCCCAGCGCCACGACCGTCAGCAGCGGCGTGTGCCCGCCCAGGCACGAGCCCGCGCTGTGGTGCAGGCGGACGCACTCGACCAGCGACGAGGGCAGGCGCCAGTGCTGCAGCACCAGGCGCCCGGCGCGGCAGTGATCCATGCCGATGGCATCGCGCTCGCGGTCGGGGTCGCCCAGGATCCCGCCCGCGGCCGCCCGCTCGTATTCCACGGGCAGCGCGATCGCCAGGATGAGGTGACCGATGTCGTGCAGCAGGCCCGCGACGAACGCCTCCTCGGGTTCCGGCAGTCCCGCCTGGCGGGCGATCACCTCGGCGCCGGCCGCCGTGGCCAGCGCATGCTGCCAGAACACCTGGCGGCGCTCGGCGGGCAGGTCGCGACCGATGGCGTCGACCACCGCCAGGCTCATGGCCAGGTTCCTCAGGGCGGCGTGCCCGAGGATGACCACGGCCTGCGAGATGGTGCCCACGTGCCCCGGCATGCCGTAGAAGGACGAGTTCACCAGGCGCAGGATCTTGCCGGCCAGCGCCTGGTCGGCGCTGAGCACGCGCGTGATGTCCTCGGCCGAGCTCTCGGGCCTGCGCATCACGGCCAGCAGCTCCTGCACGACGAGCGGCAGGGGCGGCAGCTCCCGGACGCGTCCGAGGACAGCTTCGCGGGGATCCTGGGCGACGCGCGGCATGGCTATTCATCCTCCAGCAGCAGGACGCATCCGCGCGGGGCCGACGGGTCTCCCAGGGGCGCCGCATGGGCGTGGAGCCTCCGTCCGCCGCACTCGATCTCGGTCGAGGAGTTGGTGCCCGAGGCGACACAGGCGATGATGGCGTCGATCGCGTCACCCGCCAGGACTTCGGCGATGTCGGTGCCCGGCAACGTGGTCGAGAGCGCCGGCACGATGCGCCGCGCGGCCTCGTTGGCGATGACCAGTTCGCGGTCCCTGCTGATGCCGAGGACGGCGCGCGGCAGGCACTCGAGGATGTCCTGTGCGCAGGCAAGCGAGCGCGTCCGGTCGGCGATGGCGGTCTCAAGGCGCAGGTTCAGCGTCTCGAGCTCGATCACCTGCTGCGCCGACAGCTCGGACAGGCGTCGGTTCTCCTTGAGGATGTGGTGGTGCTCGAGGCACTGGCGAAGCGTCTGCTTCAGGTCCTCGTCGTTCCACGGCTTGGCGATGAAACGGTAGACGCCGCCGTTGTTGATGGCATCGACGATGATGCCGGCCTCGGCGTAGCCCGAGAGGATGACGCGCACGGTGTCGGGACTGCAGTCGCGGACCTGGTTCAGGAACTGGGCGCCCGTCATCACCGGCATGCGCTGGTCGGACACGACCAGTTCCACGTGTTCGCGGGCCAGGAGTTCCAGCCCTTCCTGGCCGCTGCCCGCCGTGAGGATGCGGTACGGCTCCTTGCGGAGCGTGCGCTGCAGCGAGCGCAGGATGGGCTCCTCGTCGTCGACGAACAGTACGGTCGATTCCTGCATTCCGGCTCCCTTGAGCGATGGCGATGCTCACGGGGTTGTTATCGGCAGCACGGCGCGCAACTTGATGAAAGCTGGCCCTGCGGCGCCCGCGCGCGTATCTTGCGCCCCTGCATCCGATTGAACGGGGAGGGCCACGTGGCAAGCCGGCAGGCCGCCGTGGACGCGGTTGCGCGTCCAGCGACAGGACACGACGAGGGACGCCGGGGCGCGGCATTCGGCGCGGCGGCATTCCTGTGGTGGGGGTTCGCACCTCTCTACTTCAAGGCCGTCGGCTCGGTGGCTCCTCTCGAGGTCCTGGCGCACCGGATCACCTGGTCGTTCATCTTCCTGGTGGTCCTGCTGGGGATTCGCGGCCGCCTCGGCGCAACGCTCGACATGTTCCGCGACCGCCGGACCATCCTGACGATGTCCCTGACCACCTGCCTGATCGCCGTCAA